>DASSPH010000110.1 GCA_035699745.1 Vicinamibacterales bacterium | reverse complement strand
GTACGCGGACGCGAAGTCCGCGAGCACGCCGTCCAGGTCGAATCCGATGCGCAGGGACATGCGTCAGTGCCGCGGCGCGGCTACGCCGGCGTTGCGGCGCCCGAGACGCGCAGGTGCCCCTGGTTCTCGAGGAACCAGCGGTAGGTGGCGGCGATCCCGTCGCCGAGCGCGATGCGATGGCGCCAGCCCAGGGCGTGAAGGCGCGAAACGTCGAGCAGCTTGCGCGGCATGCCGTCCGGCTTCGAGGTGTCGAAGCGCAGCGTCGCTTCGGGATGGATGATGTCCCGCAGCAGCTCGCTCAGCTCGCGGATGCTGACGTCCTCACCGGTGCCGACGTTGACGTGCCCCTCTTCGTCGTAGCGCTCCATCAGCAGGACGCAGGCGTCGGCGAGGTCGTCGACGTGCAGGAACTCGCGCCGCGGCGTGCCGGTGCCCCACACCACCACCTCGCGCACGCCCGCGGCCCGGGCCTCGTGGAACTTGCGCATCATCGCCGGCAGCACGTGCGCGGTCGCGAGATCGAAGTTGTCGTTGGGCCCGTAGAGGTTGGTGGGCATCGCCGAGATGAAGCGGGACCCGTACTGCCGCCGGTATGCCTGGCACAGCTTGATGCCGGCGATCTTGGCAATCGCGTACGACTCGTTGGTCGGCTCGAGCGCGCCGGTCAGGAGCTGCGCCTCGGTCATCGGCTGCGCGCAGTCTCGGGGGTAGATGCAGGAGCTGCCGAGATACAGCAGCTTCTTCACGCCGAACAGGTGCGCCGCATGCACCACGGTGGCGTGGATCAGCATGTTGTCGTAGATGAATTCCGCGGGACGCGTCGAGTTGGCGAGGATGCCGCCGACCGTGCCGGCCGCCAGATAGACGTACTCCGGGCGATTCGCCTTGAACCAGTAGTTGACCGCGGCCTGATCGCGCAGGTCGAGCTGCTCGCGCGTCGCGGTCAGAATCTCGACCGCACCGGATCCGCGCTCGAGGCGCCGGACGATCGCCGAGCCCGCAAGCCCGCGATGCCCGGCGACGTACACCCTCGGGGGGCCGGACATTACCCTCTGGCGATCTCGTCGTAGAGAAACGCCGACGCGATGATGCCGCCGTGGAAGTTGCCGAGGTCGAGCTTCTCGTTCGGGGCATGCGCGTTCTCGTCCGGCAGACCGACGCCGAACAGCACCGACGGCAGGCCCAGAATCTCCGAGAACGTCGCGACCACCGGAATCGAGCCGCCTTCGCGGTTGAACACCGGCGCCTTCCCGAAGCCCTTCTCGATCGCGCGGCCGGCCGCCTGGACGAACCGGTTGTCGAAGTCGGTCATCCACGGCTTGCCGCCGTGCATGCGCGTGACCTTCACCTCGACCGTCCTGGGGGCGACCTTCCTGACGTAGTCCTCGAACAGCTGCGCGATCTTGTCGGGGTCCTGGTTCGGCACCAGGCGCATGCTGACCTTCGCCATCGCCACGGCCGGGATGACCGTCTTGGCGCCCTCGCCGGTGAAGCCGGCCAGGATGCCGTTGACTTCGAACGTGGGGCGGGCCCAGACGCGCTCGAGCGTCGAGTACCCGGTCTCCCCCCACAGCTTCGGCGCGCCGAGCTCTTTGGCGTAGCGCTTCTCGTTGAACGGCAGCCGCTTCCACTGCTCCCGCTCCTCCTCGCGCAGCTCGCGCACGTCGTCATAGAAGCCGGGAATCTTGATGCGGCCGCTCTTGTCCTTCATCTGGGCGAGGATGCCGGCGAGCACGAAGGCGGGATTGGCGACCGCGCCGCCGAACGATCCGGAGTGGAGATCCGATTTCGTGCCCCGCAGATCCACCTGCATGTACACGAGGCCGCGCAGCCCGTAGCAGATCGACGGAATGCCGCGATCGAACATCGGCGAGTCCGAGATGACGACGACGTCGGCGCCGAGCTCGTCCTTGTGTTCCTTGACGAAGTCGTCGAGGTTCTTGGAGCCGACTTCTTCCTCCCCCTCGAGAATGATCTTGATGTTCACCGGGAGCCGGCCGTTCTGCTTCAAGTGCGCCTCGATTGCCTTGAAGTGCATGAACACCTGCCCCTTGTCGTCGGCCGATCCGCGGGCGTAGATCTCGCCGTCGCGGATCGTCGCCTCGAACGGCGGCGACTCCCAGAGATCGACCGGATCCACCGGCTGCACGTCGTAGTGGCCGTAGAAGAGAATCGTCGGCGCTCCCGCGGCGCCCAGCCAGTCGCCGTACACCACGGGGAAGCCCGGCGTCTCGATCAGCCGCACGTTCTGCATCCCGATGCGCCGCATCTCGTCGGCCGACCACTCCGCGCACCGTTTCACGTCGGCGGCGTGCTGGGGAAGCGCGCTGATGCTGGGAATGGCCAGGTACGCCTTCAGCTCGTCGACGTACTTGTCCCGGTTCGTGTTGATGTAATCAATCACGTTGTTCATGACCTGACGATTCTACTTCTCAACCGGGAGATCCTCGCGATCGCCCCATTCTTTCCACGATCCGGTGTAGTTGCGGACGCGCGGATATCCGAGCAGCCGCAGGGCGAGGTAGCCGTGCGCCGCGCGGTACCCCCCCTGGCAGTAGGTGATGACTTCCTTGTCCGGCGTCACCCCCGCCTGCTCGTACATCGCGCGCAGTTCGGCAGCCGGTTTGAACGCACCGTCGGCGCCCAGGTTGCGCGTCCACTCGACGTGCACCGCGCCGGGGATGCGGCCGCCGCGCTTCGCGCGCACGGCGCTGCCGTCGTACTCCCCGTCGGTGCGCGTGTCGAGCAGGACGACATCCGGATTGCCGAGGCGGGTGTGGACGTCGCGCCACGTGGCAATCGCGTGCGGCTGCGGCGTCCCGGCCCAGGTGCTCTTCGGCGGCGCGGCCGCGTCGCGGGTGACCGGCAGCCCGGCACGGCGCCACGCGCCGAAGCCCCCGTCCAGCACCTGCACGCGCGGATGGCCGAAATACTCGAGGAACCAGAACGCCCGCGCCGCGCGGATCCCCGACTGCTCGTCGTAGACGACCACCGGCGTGTCGCAGGTGACGCCGCGCAGGTTGAACAGGTGGTCGATCATCCACATGAACGCCTTCAGCGGCGCGGGATCCGTGTCGATGAGCGACACGCCCCACAGATCCAGATGCACGGCGCCGGGAATGTGCGCCGCGGCAAAGTCCTCGGGCGGCCGCAGGTCGATCACCAGGGGAGGCGTGGAGCCCTGCTGCGCGCCGGCGAGCGCCGCCGGCGTGGTCAGCAACTCTTCATTGGCATATCCCTTCATGCGTGACAGAGTACAAGAGCCGGCTTGACGGGAGCATCTTTACGCTGCAAAGTAGATCGGTGGACGTCCCCCGCGCGCTGGATCAGATCGCCGCCATCCACGAGCAGATGGCCAAAGGCGAGGTATATCGTGGCTATCGCTCGCTGCCCGTCGCCGCTTCGGGAGCGATCGGCTATCTCGCGGCCTGGCTGCAGCCGGCCACGATCGGGCCGGCGGATCCGGTCGGATTCGTCTGGTACTGGTCGGCGGTCGCGACTGCCGCGGCGCTCGTCGGCTCGAGCGAGATCCTCTACGCCTACGCGATGGAGGACGACACCGCGGCGCGGCGTCAGACCCGCCGCGTGATCGGCCAGTTCATGCCGAGCCTGGCGGGCGGGGCGCTCATCGGCTTCTGCTTCACGCAGCTGAGCGTGTCGCTGGTGCCGCTGCTGCCGGGGTTGTGGGCGTTCTGCTTCGGCCTCGGCGCGTTCGCGTCGCGGCCGTACCTGCCCAAGGCGACCGGCTGGGTCGCGTTGTTCTATTACGCGGCCGGCTTCGTCCTGCTGTGGACGGCCGGCGGCCCCGAGCCTCTGTCGGGCTGGGGGGTCGGCGGCACGTTCGGCACGGGACAGCTCCTGGCCGCGCTGGTACTCTGGTGGAATCTGGAACGGAAGTAACGATGCCCAGGAAACATCCCCCTCGCGACGAACCGGGGCGATTCGCCTACGAAGGTCTCGACCGCGTGCTGCACGAAAAGGCGCGGCTCGGGATCATGACGTCGCTGGTGACGCGCGCCGAAGGCGCCGTGTTCAACGAACTGAAGCGCCTCTGCGCGCTCACCGACGGCAATCTGAGCCGGCACCTCGACGTGCTGCAGGACGCGGGACTGGTCGAGGCATGGCGCGGATCGGAAGGCGGGCGGCCGCAGACGCTCTACCGGCTCACCACCGAGGGACGCGGCCGATTCGTCGCGTACCTCGAAGAGCTCGAGCAGGTAGTCAGAGACGCGCTGCCGAAGGCCGCCAGACGGCCCGAGCGCGCCCCCGATCTCCCGCCGGGCTTCCAGCCCGCTTGAATTTGGAAATTTGGAAATTTGGGAATTTGGAAATCCAGATTTCCAAATTTCCAAATTCCCAGATTTCCAAATCCTACCGGGCCCGGCCGTCGTCTCGGAGCTTCGCGAGGTGGGCGCGGACGCTGTCCGCCGCGGCGTCGCGCAGCGTTTCGGGCAGCGCCGGATACACGCGGCGCACGATCTCGTCCACGGTTCGCGCGCCCTCCAGCATCGCTTTCAGGATCTGCTGCTCGCGCGCCCGGCGATGTGCGACGTACTCGTCGATCAGCGCCAGCGGATCGTCGACGACGGGGCCGTGTCCGGGCAGGAGCCGCCGCGGCGCCAGATCGCGGATGCGCTGCAGCGACGCGAGATACGCGCGGAGGTCCCCTCCCTTGCGTGCCGGAATCACGATCGTGCCCCCCATCCGCGCCAGATCACCGCAGTAGACCTCCCCCGCGTCGCGATCGTAGAAGCACAGATGATCCGGTGAGTGGCCCGGCGTGGGGACGATCTCGAGCTGGCCGTCTCCCGCGGGCACCGGCGGGCCCGGCGCGTCGATCACCAGGAGCTTGCGCCAGCGCTCGCGCAGCGCCGGCAGCCCGCTGACGTGGTCAGGATGCCAGTGCGTGATGAGCACCCGCGCGAGCGGGGCGCCGTCGAGCGCGGCCGCGACCGCCGCGATGTGCTCCGGCCGTCCGGTGCCCGCGTCGACCAGCGCGGGCTCGCCGCCAGGAATGAGCCAGGTGTTGTTCCCCGTCGGCCCGGTCCACTCGGACGCGTTGCCGGCGGGGATCAGAATGGGCACTCAGAAAGAGTACTTCAGGCGGACGTAGGCGAAGTCACTGTCGGCGAAACGGCCGATGTTGTCGGTCCCCTCGCCGGCGAACGCGCCGATCGAGCCCTCGAGCGCCACGTTGTCCCGCAAGTTGGCCCGCGCGATGGCGCGGACGAAGGCCGCGCCGCTGGTCGGATTGTAGACCCCGAACAGCCGTCCTTCGTACTTCTGCCGGGCGAACGTGCGGTCGGCGGAGACGATCAGCGACACGTCCGTGCGCGAGTCGGGTGCCGCGTCGTCGCTCTCGCGGTGCAGGAGCACCTGGCCGCTGATGCGATACTCCCCCGCTTTGCGGTCCACGCCGCCGCCCGCATCGAACGACGAACCGGTCGGCGCAGGGCCCGGGGCCTGCGGCTGGAACGCGTCGCGCGTGAATGCGGCGGCCTCGCCGCGGACCGCCCACGCGCCAAACACCGTCTCGAAATCGCCGCCGAGCATCGTGAAACGGGGATAGACGCGCTCGACCGTCAGCGGGTCGGCGGCGGCATAGATGCCGAACGGGCGGAATCCTCTGTACGCAGACACCGACCAGTCGACGCGGCCGGAAGTGAAGTTCGCACGGACGCCGCCCTGTGCGTTGCCGGCGGTGCGTTCTGGTGCTCGCTCGGTGAAAGGGACCCCAGGTCCGATCGCAAACGGCGACGTCGGTTCGTCGAGCCGATCGAAGCGGCCGCGGCGGAAGAACGGCACGTACACGCCTTCCACCGACGCGCGCTCGCCGGCATACACCGTCGCGCGCACCAGCGGGACGGCGAGGCGCGCCTCGCCGCGCCCCTCGAAGAAAAAGCGCGAGACGTCCAGCGGATTCACCACGTCGGTCGGCTGCAGCTCGTCGAGCCGCCCCCAGACGACACGGCCGAAGCCGGCGGTGACGTCGACCCGACGCGTCCGCAGTGTCGCGGTCAACTCGTGCGCTTCGGCAGCCGCGTCGCGTACCGCCGCGCCATCGCGGCCGGCAAGCAGCCCTTCCACGAACCCTGACGCGACCAGCCGAACTCGCGACCCGGCGTCGACCTTCTCTTCCGCGAAGATCCGGGCGCGCAGCTCGGTGGCATCCCGGTTGGGCAGGCGATCGGCGAACAGCGAGACGTAGCCGGCCGGCGCCGGCTGCGCGTAGACGGCGCTCGTCGCTGCCGACAGGCAGGCGACGATCAGCGGCCACCGAATCATGCGGCCAGCCTGGGGCGGATGCGGCGCAGCGCGTCGGCGCCAAAGACGCGCGGCAGCAGCTTGATCGTCGCCGGCAGGATGAACACCTCGGCGAGGAACGCGACCGCCATCGTCAGCCCCAGCAGCCCGCCGAACCACGCCGTCGGCTTGTATTCCGACAGCAGCAGCACGCCGAACCCGAGGCTGTTGATGATCGCCGTCGTCAGCGACGCCCGTCCTTCGTGAACCGTCGCCGCTTCGATCGCTGCGTCCGTCGAGGCGCCGGCCGCCACCTCACGGCGGTAACGGTTGATGAAGTGAATCGTGTCGTCGTCCACCACGCCGAGCGCGACGCTCGCCACCATGACGGTGGCGATGTTCATCGAGATGCCGAGATAGCCCATCACTCCGAGCACGGCGAGCACCGGCAGCACGTTGGGGGCGATCGTCAGCAGCCCGAACCGCGCCGATCGGAAGACGATGAAGATCACCGCGAACACGGTGAAGAACGCGGTCCCGAAGCTGGAGATCTGCGAGACGACGAGGTAGTGATCCAGCGTGCTGAACAGGCGTCCGGAACCTGTGGTGGTGGCCTTCACGCCGGTGCCGGCGAAGGTACGGGCCGCGAGCGCGTCGCTCTTCTCGATCAGCTCGAGGACGGTGTCGGAGCTCATCGAGCGCAGCTTCACGTCGATTTGGGCGCGCGAGAAATCGGACGCCAGCACGCGGTCCAGCTCGCGGCGTCCTTCGTCGCCGAGCGCGAACACGAAGAGCTCCTGGGCCACCGTCGCCCGGTCGGAGGGAATCACGCTCGCCGCCGCGTCTCCGCCGCGCAGCTCCATGTTGACGCGCTTCACGTAGTCGGCGGCGGATCGGACCTTCTTCACGTTCGGGAACTGCCGCAGCTCCCCGGCGAGCCGGTCCATCCGCTGCAGGTTGGCGGGATCGGACAGCGATTCCGCCGGCCCTTCGAGCAGGATCTGGAAGCTGTAGATGCCCGAGAGCTGATCGTCGATCACCCGCGCCGACTGCCCGAGCGGGTGGTTCCGGCTGAAGAAGTTGATGTGATTCGTGTCGACGCGCAGCTGGCGCATCCCGAGGGAGGCGACGATGAGCAGCACCGCCGTCACGGCCAGCACCCGCCCCGGGTGGGCGGTCGAGAAGCGGGCGATCCCGCGCATCGGTCCGATCAGGTATCGCTCGTGCGGCGTCTCCCGCACTTCCGGCTTCATCAGGCTGAGCACGGTCGGCACGAACACGATCGAGATCATGAAGTCCACCATGATGCCGATCGCGGAGCCGACGCCGAACGAGCGGACCGCGACGACGTTGCTGGTGGCAAGGGAGAGCATCCCGAGCGCGGTGGTGCCGCTCGCGCCGAGAAGCGGCGCGGCGAGGTGCGCGACCGTGGCCTTGAACGCCTCTTCCGCCGATCCGCGCCGCCGCTCCTCGTCCCAGTGCTGCATGATGTGCACGTCGTCGGCAATGGCGAGCACCACGATGAGCGGCACCAGCATGCTGGCGAGGACGTTGTAGGTGTAGCCGAGCAGCGAGTAGAGGCCGAGCGTCCAGAGCACGCTGATGCCGACGGCGACGATCGTCAGCAGCATCTTGCGCCACGAGCGGAACGAGAGGAACACCGCGATCAGCGTGATCAGGAAGATCGGCGGCGTGAAGGTCCGCTGGTTCGCGAGGGTGATGCGGTTGTAGGTTTCGCTGATCTCGAGGCTGCCGTTGTAATACGCGGCCACGCCCGCCGGCAGCCTGGGATCGACCAGCTCGTGAATGCGCTGGATCACGCCGCCGCGGACCTCGTCGATGCGCCGCTCGTCGAAGCTGACGACCAGCGCCGTCACCGTGCCGTCATCCGACACCAGATCGCCGCGGAGCAGATCGTCCTTCATGGCCCGGCGCCGGACGTCGTCAGGCGTCTGCTCGCGGGTGCCGTCGATCAGGCGCCGGACGTCGAGGCCGCTGTCGCCGCCGGCCTCCGTCGCTTCGACGGTGGTCGCGGTGGCGAGGCTGGCGACGCGCTCGACGGTGTCGACGCGCTCGATGTCGCCGGTCACCCGGCGGATGAAGTCGAGGGTGTCGCGCGAGAAGAGGCGATCCGCCGACTCGGCCTTCAGCGCCACGATCAGCGTGCGGCTGCCGCCGAACTCATCGCGGAACCGCTCGTAATCGCGATAGACCGGATCGCTGGCGGCGAACCAGGCGCTGATGTCGTTGTCGATGTGGGTGATGTTCGCGCGCGGCGCGGACGCGATCGCGCCAAGCACGACGACGGCCGAAAGCTGGAACCGCCAGCGCCAGAGGAACTCGGCGAGGCGGCGGCTCATCTGGCGGCGCCTTCCAGCTCGCGGCGGCTGAAGGCGTTCTCGTTCAATCCGGTGTTGTAGGCAATCCTGTCGACGGCGAGCTCGGTGCGGGTCCGGTCGAGATCGTTGGTCATGACGGACGCCAGCACGGTCCAGATGCCCTGGATCTGCTCGAGGCGCCCGACGGCATAGACCTTCTGCTTTTCGTTACGCCGGTTGTAGACGTCGGCCTGGACGACGACGAAGCTGTCCTTCAGGACGAGCGAGACGACGCGCGGGAACTCCACCGAGGCGTCCTTCCGCTTCGATTCCAGGCGATACGCCGGACGCGGAGGGCCGCCGGCAGGCGCCGTCCACGACGCGTGCTCGTCGAGCAGCGCGTAGGTGTAGTCGTCGAACTCGCGTCCGCCGATGTCCTCGTACGAGAAGTCGCTGCCGACGAAGCTTTCCTGTGCCTCGCTGCCGGCGATGCGCCGGACGCGGCCGAGCGACGGCAGATAGAGGAACCGCTCGTCGTCCCCTTGCGGGTGCTCCCAGACGAGGAAGCCGGTGCCGCGAATGTCGTTCGGGTAGGTGAACCGGATCAGCGAGCGGTCCCCTTCAGGGCGCCGCAGCGTGAGCAGGGTGAGCGCGCGCTCGCGCGCGCGGCCGCGCCGATCGAAGAGCTTCATCCGCAGCTCGGCGCGGGAATCGCGCCCGGTGTCGCGGTCCTGCACGCGGCGGGCGATCTGTTCGGCGGTGGGGGCGGGCCTGGGCGGCTGCACGGCGGCGACGAGCAGGCAGACGAGCAGCAGAGAGCGCATGGGCGGCCGAACCGATTATGTGAAACCTTTCACAAGCGGTCAAACTTGATCCGGGGGCGTCGCCCCCGGACCCCCGGCACGCTCTCTCGCGGGGGCCCCGTGCCCCGCTCCGTTCGCGTGGCTCACTCGCGTTGCTCGTTCGCTTGACGGGGGCCTCGCCCCCGGACCCCCGGCACGCTCGGCTCGACACAGAACTGGTCCCCGCTCGAGCGGATTCGGTTGCGGTACGAAAAGGCTCCGGACCGGAGCCGGTCAGACCCCTCAGGTGCCGCCGAAGCCGATCGTCACCTTGCCGGCTTCCACGATGACCGGGACTTCGCGGCGGCCGCGGGTCAGGTCGAGCATCGCGGCCAGCGAAGCCGGGTCCTTCTTGACGTTGCGATACTCGACGGCGACGCCGAGGCTGCGGTAGTGGTCGCGCGCCGCCTGGGTGTACGGGCACGTGTCCTTGCCGAAGATCTCAACCCTGCGATCTGCTTCCACCCTCTCCCGTCTCCTTCTCCGTACCGGCCGTCAACAGCGCGCGGATGTCGTCCGGGATCGGCACGGGTCTGCCGGCCGCATAGTCGTACATGACCTGCACCGTCCTTGCCGTTGCCACGGTGTTGCCCTGCTCGTCGACGATCTCGTACTCGTAGCGGAAGCTCGTGCGTCCGAGCTCCGCGACGGCCATCCTCACTTCGAGCGTCTGGCCGTAGGTCGCCGGACGGCGGTAGTCGCATTCCACCCGCGCGAGGATCACGCCGGGCATGCCGGGCGGCAGCTGCGGCGAGCCGAATCCCCACAACGCCCGCCAGTGGGAGAAGCGGGTCTGCTCGAGGTAGGTGAGGTAGACGGCGTTGTTGACGTGGCCGAGCGGGTCGCAGTCGCGGAATCGCACCTGCAGGCGGTGGACGAAACGGGCCGCCACTATCTCGCCCGCTTCCGCTCGAGCTCGCGCTCCGACTTCAACCGCTCCAGCTCCACCGCCGAGTGGTCGACGAACGCCATCGCGGCGGCAACGGCGGTATGGCCGGCGCGCTCGCCAATGAGGCGGTGCATCTGCTGACACACCCGGCGGTACGCGGGGTGCCCCTGCGGCGCCGTGCGCAGCTCGAGAATGTGCATCGCTTCGCGCGCGTTCATGTCCATGTAGAAGCGCACGCGGTAGGCCATCGCCACGGCATACGGAGCGGCGGCGTCGAGGCCGTCCGAACGAAGCGCCTCGTAGAGGTCCGCCGAGTCGTCCATGACGCGCGTCCAGCTGTCCAGCACGCCCGCTTCGCGGATCGCATCGGGTTCGGTATAGCCGTGGCGCGTCGACAGCGGCTGCCATTCGAGCGAGAGCAGCCGGTGGCGCTGCAGATCGCGGAACGCGCCGTAATCGGTGAGGACGTCGAAGCGATAGGACGTCCGCTCGAACGCGCGGCCAGGGCGGTGGCGACGGTTTCCACGCTCGCCGATGTACGCACGCAGCACGGCCGCGCGCTGATCCGCCGTCATGCCCCGCGCCAGCGCGAGCAGCTGATCGTCCGGCAGATCGGTCACCGCGTACAGCGCGGCCGCCACGATTTTGACCTCGCCGTCGGGATCGAAGTCGCTCAAGGTCACTTCGCCGCGATCCTCCGCGTCGATGCCGGCGAGGAGCTGTTCCGCCGCGCCGCGCACCGCGTGCCGCGTCGAGGCCAGGTACTCGCTCCAGCGCCGTCCGCGTTCGGCCTGATCGACGCGGGTCAGGAACGCCGGGATCAGCTTGCGCAGCTCCTCGAGCATCTGCGCGCCGCAGGTCCGGACCTCCTCGAGCGGGTGTGCCTGCATCCGGAGCAGCAGGGCTTCATAGGCCTGGCCGGTGCCGAACAGCCCGACGTTCGACTGCGTCGCCGCCGGCAGCATGCCGCGAAGCGTGTCGAGCGCCTTGGCGCGGACCGCGGCGCGGTGAACCCCGACCGAATCCTGCGGCGCGCGGGGATACCGCTCCGCGAAGTGCCGCTGCATCGTGTCGATCATCGACGCGTAGGCCTCGAAGGCGCGATCCATGGTCGCGGCGTAGCGCTCGCGAAGCGCCCCCTCGATCTCTACCGGAACGTGGTACCGCCAGCGCCCGTGCAGCTTGTCCGTATAGGCGACGTATCTGGTCGATTGTTCCAGATAGGCCATCAGCCGGCCCCATTCGAGCACCTTGGTGAGCACGTTCGAGACGTACTCGCACGCCACGTGCGCGCCGCCGAGCTGCGCGACCGAGTCGTCGCCGTACTCGTTGAACACCTTCGCGTAGAGCTTCTCCGCCCGGGCCACGCCGACGCCGTCCGCCGAGGCAAGCTCTGCGCCGAGCCCGCCGGCGAACTCGTCGAGGAACAGTCGGCGCAGCGACTTGGCGGACCGCGAGTAGCGCGCGAAGAGCGCGCCTTTGACGGTCTCCGGCAGGTTCGTCAAGGCGAAGACGTGGCGATCGGTGTTGGTGAAGTACGGAGCGAGCGCGCGGCGCTCTTCGTCGGTGAACGTTTCGGGAGGCGCGGAGATCATTCTTCCGGCACGTCCCGGTCGCGAGGGCTCCAGTAGCGGCTGAACTCGTCGAGAAAGGTCAACGTATCGAGCGATTCCATGCGATCCAGGAAGAGCACGCCGTCCAGGTGATCGGTCTCGTGCTGGATGACGCGCGCGGTGAAGCCGCGCGCGTTCATCTGCAGGCGCCGGCCCTTGCGATCGTAGGCCTTGACCGAGATCTCCTGCGCGCGCGGCACCCGGCCGCGGACGTCGGGAATGCTCAGACAGCCTTCCCAGTCCTCCGCGATCTCGCGTCCGACAACGCTGATCTCGGGATTGATCAGCGCCATCAGCGGCACCCCGCTGTCCTCGTCGTCCTCGTCGTCGTCATTGCGCCGGGGCGCGAACCCGGCGACGAAGAGGCGAACGCCTTCGTGCACCTGCGGCGCCGCCAGGCCGACTCCCTGATACTCCTGCATGGTCTCGAACATGTCGTCGATGAGCTGCTGGATGCGCGGCTGCTTGATCTCCGACGGATCGAGCGGCTTGGCGCGGGCGCGCAGGACGGGATGCCCCATTCGCGCCACCTTCAGGATCGACATGCGGGTAGTATTTCACAATGGCGCGAGCGGGCGGCAGAGCCCCGCGGGCCCGCGCGCGGCGATGAGACATGGACTATCGGTACTGCCCGGCGTGCGGCGGAGCGCTCGAAAAGCGCAGCCTCAAGGCGAGCGATCCCGATCGCCTGGTATGCGCCGCCTGCGGCTTCGTCTTCTACCTCGATCCCAAGGTCGCCGTCGGAACCATCATCAGAACCGAAGACGCACGCCTCGTGCTGGTGAGACGCGCCATCGAACCCGGCTACGGCCTCTGGGTGTTCCCGGGCGGCTTCGTCGATCGCGGCGAGGAGCTGGCGAAGGCGGCCGTCCGGGAAGCGCGCGAAGAGTCCGGGCTGGACGTGCGGCTCGACCGCCTCGTGAACATCTACTCCTACCCCGATGCCGCCGTGATCATCGTCGTCTACGCGGCGACGGCGCTCGCCGGCGAGCTCTGCAGCGACGATGAATGCCTGGAGGCGCGGCTGTTTCACGCCGATGAGATCCCATGGGATGAACTCGCGTTCCGGAGCACGAGAGAGGCGCTCAAGGACTACCTCGACGGCGTCCGCGTGGTATAATTCAGTCCCCCGCAACCCAGGGCTTCCCTTCGAACAAAACCGTATGAAGAACTGTTTCCTCGCTACGATTCTGTGTTTCGCTGCGGCCGCGGCCGGGTGCATTGGATATTCGAGCAAGACCACGTCGACCGGGCCGAGCTCGACCGGCGTGGCCGCCCTCATGGGGAACTGGGCGTCCGCCAGCGCCAACGTCATCCCGAGTCCGGCGTCCTGCAGCGACTTCAAGTGGAATCCGACCGAGCAGACGTCGAACTCCGCCAAGGGTTCGTTCAGCGCGAGCTGCGCCGGCGATCTCAAGGTGACCGGCACCGCGACCGGCACCCTCTCGGGGTCGACGATCAACTGGTCGGCGACGGCGAACGCGGCCACCCCGGTGCTGAGCGCCTGCGGGATCACGCTCTCGGGGACGGCTGAACTGGGCGTCGACTCGATCCGGATCCCGTACTCGGGCAATACCTGCCTGGGCGCGGTCTCCGGGGTCGAGATCCTGAACCGGAAGTAACGGCTATCCGGCGAGCTCCTCGGCGGACTTCGCGCCGTAGAACGCGAACCACGGGTGCGCGGTCTTCAGGTGGCTGTTGACGTTGGCGATGTTCTTCACGCCTTCGCTCTCCAGCCACGTCCTGAACGCCTGCGCCCCCTGCTTTCCGTAGATCCCAATCCCGTCCTTCCAGGTGGCGCGGCCGCACAGCACGCCGGAGAAGCGCGTGCCGGCCTCGCCGGCGAGCTCGAGCGTCTCGCTGAACTCCGCGTTGCTGACGCCGGCTGAGAGATAGATGAACGGCCGGCGGGAGACGTCGGCGGTCCTGCGGAAGGCGTCCATCGCCTGCTGCTTGCTGTAGGCGCTGGTCCCGCCGAAGCACGTCATGCCCTCGACGAACTTCATGTTGACGGGCACTTCCACCTTCAGCACGTCGACGCCGTACTGGTCCTTGGAGAACTCCCGCATGTATGCGGCGACCAGCTCGGGCTTCTTGCGGGCGAATTCCAGTCCCTTCTCGTCGAGCCCTTCCTCGTAGGCGATGACCTCCAGGAAGAAGGGGATGTCGAGCGCGCGGCACTCGTCCCCGATGCGCTCGACCCACGCATGCTTGTGGTCGTTGATGGACGACGGATCCGCCGGCGCGTAATAGAGCAGGATCTTGATGCAGTCGGCTCCGGCGGCCTTCAGGCGGCGCACCGACCACAGGTCGAGCAGATCGGGCAGCCGGCCCGGGGTGGTCGCGTCGTAGCCGGTCTTCTCGTAGGCCATCAGCAGGCCCGCGCCTTTCGCGCGACGCTTGCTGGCGGGAATGCCCCACTCCGGGTCGAGCAGGATCGCGCTGGCGTGGCGCGTCAGCACTTCGGTGACATGGATCTTGAAGTCCTCCATGTCCTTGTCGGTGACGTCGCCGCCGCGCTCCTTGGCGAGCGACTTCTTCAACGATCCGCGCTGGTCCATCGCCGCCGCGGCGATCACGCCGCGATCGTCGGAGACCGCCTTCATACCGGCCAGCTTTCCAGGAGTGATTTTCACGCGATTATTTTATATCGGGAAATGAAAAGTGTTCCACGACGGCGGCGGCGACCGCCTGCGTGACGATTTCGTCGACCGGCAGATCTTCCTCGGCGCGTTCGACGTCGCGGCGCTTGGCTTTCGTCGCCGGATGCTTGGGCGTGAACAGCGTGCAGCAATCCTGATCCGGAATGATCGAGACCTGATAGCTGCCGAGCCGCTGGGCCTCCGCGGTGATCTCGTCCTTGTCCATGCCGACGAGCGGCCGCAGCACCGGCAGCGACGCCACGCTGCCGATCGTCGCCATGTTCTCGAGCGTCTGCGACGCGACCTGGCCGACCACTTCACCGGTGACGAGCGCCTGCGCGCGATTGAGCCGCGCCAGCCGCTCGGCGATCCGCATCATGAGCCGCCGGTAGATCACCACGCGCAGCGGCGGCGCCACGGCGAGGACGACGCGCTGCTGGATCTCGCCGAACGGCACGAGCACCAGCCTGGAGTGGTACTGGTAACGCGCCAGCAACTGCGCCAGCTCCCGCGTCTTCTCCTGCGACGCGCGCGAGAGAATCGGGTAGCTGTGGAAGTGGACGAACATCACGCGGCAGCCGCGGCGCATCATCCGCCATGCCGCGACCGGCGAATCGATCCCGCCGGACAGCAGGCACGCCACCTTGCCGCTGGCGCCGACCGGCAATCCGCCCGCGCCCCGTTCCTTGCCGAAGAAATAGAACGCCTCGTTCGACAGCGCCTCCACGTGAATCGTCAGCGCCGGATTGGACAGATCGACGCGCCATCCGCGCGCCTCCTTGATCCGTCCGCCGACCTCTCGCTCGATCTCCGGCGAGGTGAGCGGGAAACGCTTGTCGGAGCGCCGCGCCGAGAGGCGGAACGAGGGCGGATCGCGGGGGCCGAGATCCTTCAGGATCTCCCGGGCGATCGCCTCGACGTCGAGCGGCGCGCGTCCGGCGCGCGCGAAGTTGCCGATCCCGAACACCGTGGCGACGCGGTCGCGCGCCGCCTCCCACGAGAGGGAGTCGCCGAGCACGAGCTCGATGCGCCCTTGGAGCGCGCGCACGTCGCGGACGTCGAGGTCCTTGGTCGCCTCCCTGATGTTCCGCACGAGACGCGCCACGAACCACGGACGGTTCTTCCCTTTGAGCGCGATCTCTTGATAGTGGATGACGACAGATTTCATGGCTGCGCTTGCTCGGAGTCGTGAAGCGCTGCGGCGGCCAGGTGGCCGGCGAGGGCGGCGCTCTCAATTGTGCCCGGTAAGCCGGTGTCGATCCAGTCGCCGGCCAGAACCAGCCCGTCCACCGGTGTTTTCACCGCGGGACGCGCCGGCTGATCGACCGCCAGGGAAAAGGTCGCCCGCCGCTCGCGGACCACGGTGCCGCGGACCAGTGACGCGTCGCGCGCTCCGGGAATCGCCGCGGCCACTTCGCGCGCCGCGAGCGACACCAGGGATGCCGTATCCGTGGCGGCGAGACGATCGGCGCCGCTCGCCACGAGCGAGAGGTGCGACGCGTGCTCGCCGAACGCCTGCCACTTGTCGAACACCCACTGCATCTCGCGCCCCGGCAGGCCGACGAACGGCTGGTCCATCACCGTCCGGTCGTACCAGAGATTCACCGTCACGATCGGCTTCGATTGCATGCTCGAGGCCGCCTCCACGATCGCCCCCATCGGCGCGGTGTCGCCCACCAGCAGCGGGGCGAGCGCGAACCACGGCACGGCGGCGACGGCGCGGCGCACGGCCACCGGCTCCCCGCGGATCTCGACGCCGGCGACGCGTCCCCGCTGGATGCGGATCCGCGACAGCGCGCTGGTCCGCACCTCGCCGCCGCGCGCTTCGATGTACCGCCGCGCCGGCTGCGCATACATCTCGTCGAGCGGAACGGTCGGCAGCACGATCGACGCGCCGCGGGGATCGGGTCCGAACATCAGCGACAGCACGCGCACGAAATACGCCGCCGCGGCTTCGTCGGGCGGCTGGTTCAACGCCGCGACCGCCAGCGGCTCCCACAACCATTCGCGCAGCCGGCCTGCCTGGCCGTGGCGCGTCAGCCACTCGGCCACCGTGCCGGGCGTGCGCTCCGGCTCTCCGCGGGCGAGCGTCGTCCGCGCGCGCAGCATCGGCCACGCCAGCCGCAGCACTCGCAGCCGCTCGAGCCACGGCACCGCGTCCCAGCGCAGCACACCGACGAGCAGATGGAGCGGGGAGGGGCCTGGCGGACAGGCGAGCACCGACGGCTCGCCCGCCGGGCCGATGAAGGGCACTTCCAGCGACGGCTGCGCGCGAACGTTCGCCTCGGCGCCGATGCGGCGCAGCAGCGCGAGCGTCTCGTAGTAGCAGCCGAACAGGACGTGCTGCCCGTTGTCCACGCGCTCGCCGGTCTCGCGATCCACGAACGCGGTGGCGCGTCCGCCGAGCGTGCCCCTGGCTTCGAGCACGAGCACGCGCCGGCCCGCTTCGGCGAGCGCGGTCGCCGCCGCGAGCCCGGCGACACCGGCGCCAACCACCGCGACGTCGAAATCAGCCATCGATCAGCGTCCGGTAATCGCCGTGCGGGCCCAGGTCGCGGCGGCGATCAGGGCGCGGCGCGGGCGCGGGACGCGGATGACCTGGCTGAACACGTCGTAGTCGCTGGCCTCGATCCGCCGCAGGATGCCGAAGTAGATGGCGCCCATGATCCGCGCGGCCACCAGCCGGCGGGCGTCGCGTCGCGGCAGCACCGCGTCCGCCCGGCGGTAATACTCGCGCGCGCGCTGCGCCTGGAACGCCAGCAGCTGCTTGACCGCGGCGGATCGGACGCCATGCCCCGCGTGCATCGCTTCGGCGCCCAGATCCCCCTCGCGGCAGCCGAACCGTGAGAAATCCTCCAGCGGAATGTAGACGCGGCCGCGCTCGAGATCGCCGGGCACGTCGCGCAGGATGTTGGTGAGCTGCAGCGCGACCCCGAGATCGATCGCGTACTGCCGCGAGGCCGGTTCGCGGCACCCGAAGATCTCGACGCAGACGAGCCCGACGGACGAGGCGACGCGGATGCAGTACTCGTAGAGATCCGCGAAGGTCGGGTAGCGCGTGGTGACGAGATCCATTTCCACCCCCTCGATCAGCGCATCGAACGGCGGCCGCGGCAGGTTGAAGGCGCCGATGAGCGGCTGCAGCGCGCGCCCCTGCGGGGTCGCGGGGGGGCCGGCACCGAAGCAGCGCGCCAGTTCCTCACGCCACGACTGCACCTGCGCGATGCGACGGTCCGCCGGCGCCTCGTCCACCGCATCGTCCACCGCGCGGCAGAAGTCCCACACCGCGACGATGGCGCGGCGCTGCTCGGGGGGAAGCACGAGGAACGAGTAATAGAAGCTGGTGTCTCTAGCCACGCGAGTCCTGCGGCCACACGATCGCGCGCCAGACGAGTCCGGGCGCGTCGCGCCACGACAACGCCGGACGCCTGACGTACGGGTCGTAGTGCAACTCTTCCAGCTTATCCAGAATCCGCGCGCCGCCCAGCCACGTGGCGCGCAGCTCGTATTTGAGCCGCCCCGGCACGGCGTCGCACACTTCGCGGCCGCGATCGAACAGCGCCCGCGTGTACTCGATTGCCTCGCGCATGGCGCGCCGCCACTCGTCGGGAAGGCGATCGCCGCGCAGGCCGTCTTCGGTCGCGCCGTGCGCGCGCCAGACGGCGGCGGGCACGTAAAGGCGCCCGCGGTCCCAGTCGATGCGGAGGTCCTGCCAGAAGTTGGTCAACTGCAGCGCCGTGCACACCGCGTCCGAGGCGCCGTCGAGCGCGTCGCGATCCCGGCCCGCGACGCGCAGGACGAGACGGCCGACGGGGTTGGCGGAGCGGCGGCAGTAGTCCAGCACGTCGTCCCAGGTCGCGTAGCGCCTGACGGTGACGTCCTGGGCGAACGCGCTCAGCAGATCGTGGAACAGCGGCACGGGGAGGAGGCAGGCCTCGATCGTGTGGCGGAGCGCGACGAACACTTCGCCGTGCGGCCCGTCGTCGGCGTCGCCGGCGATGGCGCGGTCGAGGCGCGCGCCCCACCGCTCGAGATCCTGGATTCGAGCCGTGTCGGGCCGCCGTCCTTCGTCGGCCATGTCGTCCGCGAGGCGCGCAAACGCGTAGATGGCGGCGATGTGCGGACGCATCGCGGCAGGGAGCAGACGCGAGGCGACGGGAAAATTCTCGTAATGGGCCCGCGCAAGGCGCTCGCAGTACGCATACGCGTGCGCCAGATCCGTACTCGGCGGCCTCGGCGGGCTCACCGGACTCACCACTCGACTTCGGGCGTGCCCGCGCGCTGGTTGGCGGCGCGCGCCATCACGAAGAGCAGATCCGAGAGGCGGTTGACGTAGACCAGCAGCTCGGGCTCGAAAGCATCCGCTTCCGCTTCGATCAGCGCGACCATCGCGCGCTCCGCCCGCCGGCACACCGTCCGCGCCAGGTGCAGCGCCGCCCCGGCGGGGGCGCCGCCGGCGAGAATGAAGCGGCGGAGCGGCGGGAGCGACGCGTCGAGCGAATCGATCCAGCCTTCGAGGCGGGTCACGTGCCCGGCCGCGATCACCGCTTTGCCGACGCGATCGGCGATCCGGTGCGACGGATCGGCGAGCCGCGCGCCGAGGGCGAACAGGTCGCGCTGAATCTGCTCGAGCATTGCGGCGAGGTCCGCGGCGCCGACCGACCCGCCCAGCGTCGCGCGGGCGAGCCCCAGCGCGGCGTTCAGCTCGTCCACGTCGCCGTAGGCGGCGACGCGGCCATGCGCCTTCGAGACGCGCACGCCGCCGTAAAGACCGGTTTCTCCACTGTCGCCGGTCTTGGTATAAATTTTCACCGCTTGGGGATTATAGAAGATGGTGCACGAAGCGCCCGCCGGGGGCGCCGGGCCAGGGGATCGAGCGCGCTCGCGGTTCCGGAGCCGCCGGACCGCAGGCGCTTCCGCCGGCGGCTCCTCGAGTGGTACCGCCAGAACGGACGCGACCTGCCGTGGCGCAGGACCAGCGATCCCTATCACATCCTCGTCTCGGAGGTGATGCTGCAGCAGACGCAGGTGGATCGCGTACTGCCGAAGTATCACGAATGGCTGGCGAAGTACCCCAGCCTGGAGGCCCTCGCCGGGGCGCCGGAGTCGGACGTCACCGCGACCTGGCGTCCGCTCGGCTACAACATCCGGCCGCGGCGGCTGCACGCCATCGCGCGCGAATCGGTCGAGCGCTACGGCGGACAGCTTCCCTCCGACGAAGCCACGCTGCGTTCGTTCAAGGGCATTGGTGAATACACTGCCGGCGCGGTGATGAGCTTCGCGTTCCGCCAGCGCGCCGCCATCCTGGACACCAACGTCGCCCGCGTCCTCTTCCGCGTGTTCGTCGGACGCGGCGAGCCGAAGGCGCACGCGATGAGGAAACATCTCTGGGAGGTCTCGCGCACGGTGCTGCCGCACCGGCACGTGTTCGACTTCAACCAGGCGCTGATGGATTTCGGCGCGACGTTGTGCACGGCGCGGAAGCCGAAGTGCCTGGTGTGCCCGATGCGTCCGTCGTGCCGCGCGTATCCGTTCAATCCCGACAACGAGCATCCGTCGCCGAGGTCCGGGACGCGGGCGTGACCATCGTCGTCACCGCGGCGGTCATCCGTCGCGGCGATCGGTTTCTCGTCACCCGGCGCCAGCAGGGCGTGCACCTGGAAGGGCTGTGGGAGTTTCCGGGCGGCAAGTGCGACCCCGGCGAGTCGCTCGCCGAATGCCTGCGGCGCGAGTTGAGGGAGGAGCTTGGCGCGGACGGCGTGATCGGCGGCGAGCTGCTCGCCGTGACGCACCACTATCCCGAGCGGAGCGTCGAGCTGCACTTTCTCGCCTGCGAGCTGACGCAGGATCCGGTTCCGCTCCTCGGCCAGGAGATGCGCTGGGTACCGCGAGAGGCGCTGCGATCGCTGCACTTCCCGCCGGCAGACGACGAACTGATCGCGCTACTCGAGCGGGACGAGCGGTAGCGCCGCGACCACGGCGTCGCCGGCGCCGTCGACCTGCACGCGGGTGCCGGGCTCGCTGAAGTCCCGGTGCACGTATGCGAGCGCGATCGGCCGCGCGAGCGCGGGGGAGAAGACCGCGCTGGTCACGCGCCCGGCGTCCTTCTCCGCACTGCGGATCTTCGCGTCCGCGGCGGGCACCGGCGCGTCTGCCGCCAGCGTGAGACCGACGAGGCGCCGGGCGACACGCCCGTGGCCGCGATCGAGCACACGCACGATCACTTCCTGGCCCACGTAACAGCCCTTGGTCCTCGAGATCGCGCGATCCTCGAGCCCGGCTTCGAGAGGGATCGTGTCGCTGTCCATGTCGGCGCCGAACCGCGGGCGGCCGCTTTCGATCCGGACGGTCTCGACGTCGGCGTCGGTCGCGGGGATCGCGCCGGCCGCGAACAGTGCCTCTTCGACGGCGGGCGCCCCGGCGGCGGAGGCGATCAGGTCGAAACCGCGCACGCCTGTGGCATCGCTGCGCACGATCAGCACGTCCACCCCGGCGATTCGTCCGCGCGTGCTGGCGTACAGCGCGGCGGGCGCCCCGCCTTGCGTGCCGGCGGCGGCAAGCACCTCGATGGCGCGAGGACCGTAGAGTCCCATCTCGGCGCGGGACGCAGTCACCTCCTGGACCGTCACGTCCTCGGCGATCACGAAGCGATCGAGATGATCGCGGATCGCAGCCGCGACCTCGGCCGGAACGTCGAGCATGACGGCGTCCCCCAGCTCGAGCACGCGCATGTCGGCGATCATCCGCCCCTGCGCCGTCAGCATCGCGGCGTAGCAACCCGTTCCCGGCCGCAGCGCCTCGATGTCGTTGGTCAACAGCCCCTGCAGATACGAGCGGCGATCCGCGCCGGTCAGCAGGATACGTCCGGTGCGCCCGACGCGCACCAGTGCGGCGCCGTCGCGCAGCGCCGCATATCCTCTGCTGTTATCCTGTTCTAATGCCACTTCGATTCGCTCGCCGCAGGTGCTTTCATTGTACCGCCGTGGCGCTGACGGCAGCGGTGCTCGCCACTGGCGCCGCCGCGCAGACGCCGGAACTGCCGGCCACGGGCGACGCGAGCTTCGCGATTTACCTGCAGGGAGTCCAGATCGGCCGCGAACAGACGAACGTCGCGCGCGGACCGTCCGGCTGGATCGTCACGTCGAGCGGACGCAGCGAAGCGCCGATCGACTTCACCGTCGCACGCTTCGAAGCGAAGTACGCCCCCGACTGGCAGCCGCTCGAGCTGACGCTGGAAGCGCGGCTGCGCAATGCGGTGGCGACGATCAGGACGTCGTTCGCGCTCACCACTGCGATCAACGAGGTGACGCAGAACAGCAAGACCGTCGGCAAAGAGGACCAGATCAGCGCCAAGACGATCGTGCTCCCCAACAACGTGTTCGGCGCCTACGAAGCGCTGGCGGCGCGGCTGCACGGCACCGCGGCGGGCACCGAGCTGCCCGTCTACGTCGTCCCCCAGGGGGAAGTGAGGCTGCGCGTGCGCGCCGTGAGCGAGCAGGCGCTGACCGGTGCCGGCGCCGGCCTGCGCACGCGCCGCTACGACGTGACCTTCGCCAACCCGGATCGGCCGGTCGACGCGGTCGTCCTCGTGGACGATCGAGCGCGGCTGGTGCGCTTCGAGCTGCCGGCGCTGGGACTCCTGGTGGTGCGGGAGGACGCGGCCAGTGTGGCTCTCCGCCCGGAAACGGCGCGCAATCCGACCGACACCGACGTCTCGGTCGCGGCGAACGGGTTCAACCTTGCCGGCACGTTGACGACGCCGCCGGGCGTGGCCGGCAGGCTGCGACACCCCGCGATCGTGCTGGTCGGCGGCGTGACTCCGGGCGATCGCGACCAGGTCGTCAGCGGCGTGGCGGTGTTCGCGCAGCTGGCAAAGGGGCTCGCCGACGCCGGCCATGTCGTGCTGCGCTACGACCGCCGCGGCGCCGGCCAGAGCGGCGGCCGCACCGAGAGCGCCACCCTCGGCGACTACGCGGACGACGTGGTTTCCGCCGTACGGTGGCTGGCCAGGCGCGGCGACGTCGACAAGAAGCGCATCGTCGTCGCCGGCTACGGCGACGGCGCGGCGGCGGCGCTGATTGCCGCGTCACGCCACAAGGAAATCGACGGGGTGATCACGATCGACGCAGCGGGCACGCGAGGCGCGGATCTGATTCTCGAACAGCAGCAGCAGGTGCTGAACGCGCTGAAGCTGTCGCCGGAGGAGCGGCAGAACCGGATCGAGATGCAGAAGCGGATCCAGGCGGCGGTGATCAGCGGAACCGGCTGGGAGGGGGTGCCGCCGGCGATGCGGCGTCAGGCCGATACGCCGTGGTTCAGGAGCGTGCTGACGTTCGATCCGGCGCAGGCGGTGGCGCGCGTGAAGCAGCCGCTGCTCATCCTGCACGCCGAGCTCGATCCCAACATCCCGGCGTCGGAGGCGGATCGGCTGGCGGCGCTCGCCTCCGCGCGCAAGAAAGTGGCGGCGCCCGACGTCGTCAAGGTGCCGGGCGCGGGGAACACGCTCGCCGCGCCCGGCAGCAACGCCGTGAATCCGGCGTTCGTCACCGCGATCGCCGAGTGGGTGAAAAAGCTCTAGCCGGCGACGTGATGGACGAGCAGCTCCACGCGGCCGACCCCCAGCCGGTCGCCGGCCTTGAGGCGGCCGCGGTCCGTCCGCTCGCCGTTCACGAAGGTGCCGTTGGTGCTCTCGAGATCGACGACCTCGAGCTCCGCGGCGCCCGCGGTGAGCCGGCAATGCAGCCGTGAGACGAGCGCGGCGTCGACGACGAAGTCGGCGCGCGGCGCGCGGCCGATCGTCTTGATGCTGCCGGGCAGAATTCGGAAGGTCAGAGGCAGTTCAGCCTGTTCGGCGGTCCGCAGCACCCACATCTACGCTCGCGCTCCCGTTGCAAGCAGGTCCTTCACCCTCGCGTGCACGACCTCGCCGTCGCGCGTCAGCAGCGTCTCCCGGGTAATCTCGTCCGCCGGATCGATCTCGAGCGCCGCTCTCTGCGCGCCGTCCTTGCCGAGCAGATGGGTGAGGAAGGTGACGATGTTCTTCGCGTACATCTGGCTGGCGTGATTCGGCACCAGCGACGGCGGGTTCGACGGTCCGAGCACCGTCACCCCCTTGTGGACGACGACTTCGTCGGGACGGGTCAGCTCGCAGTTGCCGCCGCGCTCGGCGGCAAGGTCGACGACCACCGATCCGGGCGCCATCCCTTCCACCATCTCGGTGGTGACCAGAATCGGGGCGCGCTTTCCGGGGATCAACGCCGTGGTGATGACGACGTCGCTGAGCGAGACCACTTTCAGCATCATCTCGCGCTGACGGCGGTAGAACGATTCGTCCTGCGCCTTGGCGTAGCCGCCGCGGTCTTCGGCGTCGCCGGTGTCGAGCGCCATCTCGACGAACCGCGCCCCGAGACTCTGCACCTGCTCCTTGACCGCGGGACGAACGTCGTAGGCCTCCACCTTCGCGCCGAGCCGGCGCGCGGTCGCAATCGCCTGCAGGCCGGCGACGCCGGCGCCGACGATGAAGACGCGCGCCGCGGTCAGCGTCCCGGCGGCGGTCATCAGCATCGGGAACATGCGCGGCAGATGATCCGCCGCCATCAGCACGCCCTTGTAGCCGGCGATCGTCGCCATCGACGAGAGCGCGTCCATGCTCTGGGCGCGCGTGATGCGCGGCATCAGCTCCATGGAGAAGGCCGTGACGCCGGTCTCCGCCAGAGCGCGGATCGCGTCCGGCGCGCCGAGCGGATCGGCAAACCCGATCACCGCCTGTCCCCGGCGCAGGCGCGTCAGCTCCGCCGGAACGGCGCGCACCTGCAGCAGAATGTCGCCCGACGAGAACACGCCGTCGCGCGCGGCGATCGACGCGCCCGCCTGCTCGTAGGCCGCGTCGGTAAACCCGGCGGCGGCACCGGCGCCCTGCTCGACCACGACGTCCAGACCCGATTTCTTCAGCGCCGCGGCCGCCGACGGAATCAGCGATACCCGGTTCTCGCCGGCCCACGTTTCGCGCGGAACACCAACTCTCATCCTGGGTGAGTCTAGCAGGAGATCAGAAACGGGTTGGTCCGTTTCTCGCGGCCGATGGTCGTGGCCTCGCCGTGCCCGGACCAGACGACGGTCTCGTCGGGGAACTGGAACAGGACGTCCCGGATCGATCGGAGCAGCGTCGGCGCGTCTCCCCCGGGGAGATCCGTCCGGCCGATCGATCCGGCGAACAGCGTGTCGCCAACGAAGAGCGTCGCCGCGCTGTCGCCGTCCCGGCTGACCGCGAGGCAGACGCCGCCGGGACAGTGGCCCGGCGTGTGAAGGACGCGCACGCGGTAGCGTCCGAAGCGAAGCGGCCCCTCCCCGTCATAGAAGCGATCGACGGGAGGCTGCGGCTCGACGCGAAGCCCGAACATCCGCCCCTGCTCGACCACCTGTTCGTAGAGGAAGTTGTCGTCGCGATGCAGCCAGACGGGCACGTCGAGCGCGCGCTTCGCGGCGCCGACGCCCGTGACGTGATCGAGGTGCGCGTGCGTGAGCAGGATGCCGACGATCGAGAGCCGGTGGTGCGCCGCGGCGGCCAGGAGCGCCTCGACTTCGTCTCCCGGGTCGATGACGACCCCTTCGCGCGTGTCCTCGCAGCCGAGGACGAACCCGTTCTTGTAGAACGGCTCGGCGGCGCGGCGTTCGACGATCACGATTGCCGCCCTCTACCGCTCATGCGCATGGCTCTAGGCTATCGCATGAGCCCCCGGCCCCCTGTTCTGCGCCTTTCCGGGCATGGGAGCACATGCCGTGGAATTCCGAATGGTCAGGGAGCACAACAGCGTGCTGGCGGCGTCCGAGAAGCGCCTGCTGATACGGATGGCGGGACGCCTGCCGGGCTGGGTGAACTCGGACCACCTGACCTTCACCGGGGCCGCGGCCATGCTCGGTATCGGCGCCTGCTTCTGGGCGGGCGGCGGAGCGCTCTGGCTGGTGATTCCGCTGCTCGCCCTGAACTGGTTCGGCGACAGCCTGGACGGCACCCTGGCGCGAGTGCGCCGCCACGAACGCCCGCGATACGGCTACTACGTCGACCACGTGCTGGATGCCGTCGGGTTCGCCTGCCTGTTCGGCGGGCTGATGCTCGGCGGCCGGATCAGCCTCACCCTCGGGCTCGGGTTCCTCGCCGCCTACTACCTGCTGGTCGCGGAGATCTCGATGGCGACCCACGCGCGCGGCACCTTCCGGATGGCGTTCATGAAGGTCGGCCCGACGGAGCTGCGCATCCTGCTCGCCGCCGGCACGATCCAGTTGATGCGGTCGGATGTCGTGACCATTCTCGGCCGGCAGTGGCTGCTGTTCGACGCCGGCGCCGCGGTCGCCATCGCCGGCCTGCTCATCGCCTTCGCCGCGTCCGCCGTCCGCAACGGCGCCGCGCTCTATCGCGAGGAACGACTGCCGGCGGCGAACGGCTGACGGCAAACTGATAGGATCGGCTCGTGCCGATCCTCGCCGCCGTCGACGACTTCCTGTTCCGTTCCAAGATCCGCGCGACGGCGAAGCACGTCAACGCGGAGATCGTCTTCGCGCAGACGCCGGAGGACATCGTCGCGCAGGCGCGGGCGCTGAAGCCGTCGCTGGTCATCATCGACCTCAACAGCACGAAAGCCGATCCGGTCGTCGCGATCGCGGCGCTGAAGCAGGATCCGGCGCTCGCCGGCACCCGCACCATCGGGTTCGCCTCGCACGTGCACGTCGCGCTGATCCAGGCGGCGCGCGGCGCCGGCGCCGATGAAGTGATGCCGCGCTCCGCGTTCGCCGGCAACCTCGCGGCGATCCTCGCGTCCGGCGCCGCACAGTAGTGGTCGCGCTCGACGACATCGCCGCCGCGCGCACGCGGATCGCCGGCGTCGTGCAGACCACGCCGCTGCGCGTCTCGGAGTGGCTGTCCTCGCCCCGCGCCGCGGTTCTCCTGAAGATCGAGACCGTTCAGCCGACCGCGTCCTACAAAATCCGGGGAGCGGTGAACGCCGCACAGCGCGTCCGCGACACGGCCACGGGGACTGCGCCGGCGATCGTCGACGGGCCGCGGCTCGTGACCGCGTCCGCGGGAAACCACGGCAAGGCGCTCGCCCACGCGGCGAAGATGCTCGGCCTGCCGCTGGTCGTCTTCATTGCCGCCGACGCTCCCCGCGCCAAGATCGACGCGATCCGGCAGGCCGGGGCCGAGCTGCGCGAATGCGCCGATTACGACGCGGCGGAGCGCGCGGCCAAGGCTCATGCCGCAACCGGCGGCGCGGTGTACATCTCTCCGTACTCGCATCCGGACGTGATCGCCGGCGCCGGGACGATCGGGCTGGAACTGCTCGAGCAGGAGCCCGGGCTCGACGCGGTCGTGGTGCCGATCGGCGGCGGCGGATTGATCAGCGGCGTCGGCATCGCGCTCAAAGCGCTCAATCCGAAGGTCCGCGTGATCGGCGTCGAAGTCGAAGCGTCCTGTCCGTTCACGAAGAGCCTGGCGGCGGGACGTCTGGTCGCCGTCGACGTGAGCCCCTCGCTGGCCGACGGGCTGACCGGCAACCTCGATCCCGACACGATCACGCTCGACATCGTTCGAGACGTGGTCGACGAGATCGCCGTGGTGGACGAGCCGCTGCTGCGGCGCGCGCTCGCGGGCGTCGTGCGGCACGAGCACTTGCTGATCGAAGGGGCCGCGGCCGCGGGCGTGGCGGCGGTGCTGGGCGGGAAGATTCAGCTGCGCGGGAAGGTCGCGGTGATCCTCACCGGTGCAAACATCGACGTCGACCGCCTGCTCTCCGTGTTCACCGAGTAGATTTCCAAATTCCCAAATTTCCAGATTTCCAGATTATCGCGTGAGGAGCCACCAGACGAGGCCGGCGGCGGCCGCCGCGGCAATCAGGGCGCCGGCAAGCAGTCCCGATGCCCGGCGGTCCGGCGATTCGTCGATCGGAAGCAGCGCGGACCGCTCGTCCTGGACGTCGCCGCTTCGAACGTCGAGCACGGCCGCGACGCTGCGCAGCTCCGCGGCGAGCGCCGCGGCGCTCTGCTGACGCTGGCCGAGATCCCGCGTCAGCGCCCGAGCGATCACCGCGTCCAGATCTTTCGGGACCGCGCCGTTGGCCTGCGACGGCGGCGGAATGGATCCCTGGATGACGTTCACGATCGTGTCCGACGCGGTCGCCGCGGCAAACGGGTTGCGCCCGGTCACCAGCTCGTAGGTCAGCGTCCCCAGCGAAAAGACGTCGGTCCGTTGATCGACGGTGTCGCCGAGCGCCTGCTCCGGCGACAGGTACCCGATCACCGAGACGGTCTCCGCCGGCAGATCGTCGGCGGCGCGTGCCGCGCGGCTGCGCAGCGCGCCGCCGTTGGTCCACGGCGCAAGCCCGAAATCGAGAATCTTCGCGCTGCCCTTGGTGGTGACGACGATCGTGTCGGGGCGAAGGTCGCCGTGGATGATGCCGTGGGCGTGGCCGTCGGCCACACCGTCGGCGATCTGGATGGCGAGATCCAGCGCGCGTCTCGGGTTCATCGGCACGCCGGCGGACTCGTCGCGGAGGCGTCGCCCGGCGGCGAACTCGTAGGCGAGGTAGTGCACGCCGTCGGCCTCGCCGACGTCCCATAACGTGGCGATGTTCGGGTGCGAGAGGGTCGCGGCCGCGGACGCGGCGTCGAGCAGGCGGGTGAGACGCGCCGGATCTCCGGCCAGCGCCGGTGAGACGACCTTGAGCGCCACCGTGCGCCCCACCTTGGTGTCGCGCGCGCGATAGACCTCGCCGATCCCCCCCTCGCCGATGCGCTCGAGGACGTTGTAGTGGGCGATGCGTGCCGGCAGGGTCATCGAGCGCGCCGCGCCTCAGCCCTTGCGAGGGCGGGAGGGGCGCAACTCCACGCGGCTGGCGAGGCTGCGCGCCTCGTGCGACAGCAGATCGACGACCACACGGGCGACGTCATCGGCGGTGAGCTTCCAGTCGTCCGTGCCTTGCGGCTGGACGCCATCGGGATGGCTGAACGCCGTCGCCACCGAGCCGGGCATGACGTAGCTGACGCGAATGTTGTCGTAGCGGACTTCCTGCATGAGCGCTTCGCTGAACGCGTTCAGCCCGGCCTTCGACGCGCAGTACGCCGCGCCGCCGGTGAACGCGTTCTTGCCGGCGAGGCTGCTGATGTTGACGATGTAGCCGCCGCCGGCACGGCGCATCTCGGGCAGCGCCGCGCGGGTGCAGTAGAACACACCGCTCAGGTTCGTGTCGACCACTTCCCGCCAGGTGTCGATGGACATGTCGGCGACGTGGGCGAAGCGTCCGACGCCGGCGTTGTTCACCAGGATGTCGAGACGGCCGAAGCGCGCCACCGTCTCGTCCACCGTGCGCTGCGCGTCGGCCGGATTGCGCACGTCGGCGGCAATCGGCAGGACGCCGGCGCCGCCGCCGAGCCGTTCGTGCGCGCGTGCGAGATCCTTCTCGTTCCGCCCCGTGATCGCGACCTGGGTGCCGCGCTCGAGCAGCGCGCGTGCGACCGCCAGGCCGATTCCCTTCGATCCGCCAGTGACAATGCCAACCATGGTGTCCCAGCATAAACTAGGCACGAACGCATGAGCATCGTCGCGATCATCGGGGCCGGGCCGCTCGGCGGCGCGCTGGCGCAGGCGCTGGCGGAGCGCGACCGGGTGAACGAAGTCCGCCTGATCGATCCCGAAGGACGGATTGCCGATGGAAAGGCGCTCGACCTGCTGCAGTCGGCGCCGGTCGAAGGATTCACCACGCGGCTCACCTCGGCGCAGTCGTACGCCGCGGCCGCGGGGGCCGATGCCATCGTCTTCGCCGATCCGATCGCCAGCGGAGAGATCGCCGGTGAACCGGGACTGCCGATCGTGCGGCAGCTTGCCCGGCTCGACGCCGAGGCGCCGCTGCTCTTCGCCGCCGGTGCCGCGCGCCAGCTCATGGCGATGACGATCGGCGAGCTGCACGTGGCGCCGCGGCGGGTCGTCGGATCGGCGCCGCTCGCACTCGAATCCAGCGTTCGCGCGATCACCGCCGCGCTGATCGACGTCAGCCCCGCGGATCTGTCGATCGGCGTCGCGGGCGTCCCGCCCCGGCACGCCGTGATCGGGTGGGATGCGGCAACCGCGTTCCATCAACCGATCGGCGCGATCCTGCCGGCTCATCTGATGGCTGCGGTGTCGGCGCGCGTGCCGGCGATGTGGCCGCCTGCGCCATACGCGCTGGCCAGCGCGGCGGCGCGCGTGGCGGAAGCGCTCGCCGGCGGCTCGCGCCGCCGTTACACGTGCTTCGCAGCGGCGGACGCGGCCGACGTCGGCCGCAACGTGATCGCCGCGGTGCCCGTGGAGATCCGGAAGGGCGGGATCGCCCGGACGCTCACGCCGGCGTTGAGCCGGCATGAACGAACGGCGTTCGAGAATGGACTGGCGCGGGCGGGTGCTTAGTTGACCGACTCGCGGGCGTGCAGCTCGAGCCCGCCCGCGAAATCGTCGAGGTGCCTGCGCAGAATGAGGCGGCCGCGGTGCAGCCGCGACTTCAGCGTCTGCGGCTTCACCCGCAGGATCGCGCTGGCTTCTTCGGTCGACAGCCCGTGGATGTCGCGCAGCAGGACCGGGACGCGATACACCTCCGGCAGATGGCGCAGGGCGCCGACGAGCCGGTCGCGCATCTGGGCGCGCATCACCTGATCGTCGGCCAGCGCGCTCCAGTCGGCCGGTTCCGCCTGGGCGTACTCGGGCGAGTCACCGGTGAAGTCCGGCGTCTGCAGCTCGACCGTGCGCATCGGGCGGATCGAGCGCAGCCGCGACATCGCGGTGTTGAACGTGATTCGATAGATCCAGGACGACAGGGCGGCGTCGCCGCGGAAGGCTTCGATCTTCCGGTACACCTTCAGCAGGACGTCCTGTGCGACCTCCTCGGCATCTTCCCAATTCTTCAGGTACCGGAACGCAAGCTGCTGGATTCTCGGGCCGTAGAGGGACGCCAGTTCCGCGACGGCCGAGCCGTCTCTGGCGCGCATGCGGCCTACCAGATCGCGTTCCGATTCGTGCTGACGCATTCTGTGGCCTCCGTGTGAGAAGAGAACACCGGGGCCGCCAGTCTTATTCCCGCGGGTAAGGGACTTACAATGAGTAAGTTATCGGGGCGAATACGGCCGAGAAGGCCGCCTCAACCGCGCCGGCTACCTCATCCATTGGCACCCGCCGGCCGAGGAGCTGCGCCATCGACGTGACCCCCTTGTCCGTGATGCCGCAAGGGACGATCAGGCCAAAGCGGGAAAGGTCGGTGTTCACGTTCAGCGCGAACCCGTGGCTCGTCACCCAGCGGGAGATGCGCACGCCGATCGCGGCGAGCTTCGCCTCCCGCTCCGCCGGTCCGACCCAGATTCCGGTCAGGCCGGGCACGCGCCGCGCCGCAATTCCGAACCCCGCGACGGCCTGGATCAGCACCTCCTCGAGGTCGCGGACGTAGCGGTGCACGTCGCAGCGATCCGGTTTGAGGTCGATGATCGGATAGCCGACGAGCTGCCCGGGACCATGAAAAGTGACGTCGCCGCCGCGGCCGGTCTCGAATAGCGCGACCCCCTTGTCGGCGAGCGACGCCTCGCTCTCGAGAACGTGCGTGCGATCGTTCCGCGCCTTGACGCCGAGCGTAATGACGTCGGGATGTTCGAGCAGCAGCAGTTGATCGGGGATCTCGCCGCGCTTCCGCTGCTCGACCAGCTCGCGCTGCAGATCGAGCGCGCGCTCGTAGCCGGTGAGTCCGAGCCGCTTCAGGACTACATCCACGCTTCGTCGAACTTCTCGAGACGTTCCTTCAGGTAGGAGAGGAAACGGCCCGCGTCCGCGCCGTCGATCAGGCGATGGTCGTAGCCGAGCGACAGGTGGCACGTCGGGTGGACCGCAATGGCGTCGCCGTCCGGTGTCGAGACGACCACCGCGCGCTTCTCGATCGCGCCGACGCCAAGGATCGCCACCTGCGGCTGATTGATCAGCGGCAGGCCGTAGACGGCGCCGAAGATCCCCGGATTGGTGATGGTGAACGTCCCGCCCTGAACTTCCTCGGGGTTGAGCTTCTTCGAGCGTGCCCGCACCGCGAGATCGTCGATCGCGCGGCTCAGCCCGAGCAGGTTCTTCTCGTCTGCGTTGCGGATCACCGGGACGATCAGCCCCTGTTCGAGGGCGACGGCAATGCCGAGATTGATGTCCTTCTTGTAGACGATGTTGTCGCCGTCGATCGAGGCGTTCACCACGGGAAACGCGCGGACCGCGTCCACGACCGCCTTGGCGATCAGCGCGGTGAACGACAGCTTGGCGCCGTTGCGCTCGTACTCCCCCTTCTTCTTCTCGCGGAGCCGCGACAGGCGATGGAAGTCCACCTCGTACACCGAGTAGACGTGCGGCGACGTGCGCGCGCTGATCACCATGTGCTCGGCGATCTTCTTGCGCATGATCGACATCGGCACGATCTCGACCTTGTCGCCTCCCTTGAACGCCGGGATGTGCCCGGCGGACGGGCGCTGCGCCTTGCCCTCCGCAGCGCCGCCAGCCGCCGGGGAGGGGGAGGAGGCGATGTAGCCGAGGATGTCGTTCTTGGTGACCCGCCCGCTGACGCCGGTGCCGTTGATCTGGCGGATGTCGACATTGTGCTCGCGCGCGATCTTGCGCACGAGCGGCGACGACTTCTGCCGGCGCAGATCTTCGGCTGACTCAGGCGTGTGGTGGTCTCCAGCCTGAAGGCCGGGATCTCCTGCCTGAACGCTGGAGCCGCCTGCAGGCGGTTGTCCCACCGCCGCTTCAGGAAGTTCGGACGTCGCTGGCGCCGCCGCCGCCGGCGCCGATCCCGCCGCGGCTGCGTCAGCAGCGGAGCCGGAACCGATTACCGCCACCACCGAATTGACGGGGACGGTCTCCCCTTCCTTCACCTTGATCTCGGTGAGAACGCCCGCGCTGGGCGACGGAATCTCGGCGTCCACCTTGTCGGTCGAGATCTCGAACAGCGGCTCGTCGCGGTCGACGTTGTCGCCGACTTTCTTGATCCACCGGACGATGGTCCCCTCGGCGATCGATTCGCCCATCTGGGGCATGACGACGTTCATGGGCATAGCTTACCGCCAACCGCGCGCCGCCGGCGTCAACTGTGGATCGCCGCCCCGTGGGTCGCATGCGCCGCCTCGCCCACCGCCTCCGACATCGTCGGATGGGCGTGAATGGTGCGAATCAGCTCTTCGACCGTGCACTCCAGGCGCAGCGCGAGCGTGGCCTCGGCGACCAGCTCGGTGGAGCGCGGGCCGATCATGTGAACGCCGAGCACTTCGTCGTACTTCTTCTCGGCGACGATCTTCACGAACCCCTCGGTCTCGTTGGCCATCCGGGCGCGGCCGAGCACGCTGAACTTGAACGTGCCGACGCGGACGTCGAAGCCGCGCTCCTTCGCCTTCGCCTCCGTCAGGCCGACGCTGCCGATTTCCGGGTCGCAGTAGGTGCAGCCCGGTACGTGCTCGTAGTTGATCGGGCGGAACTCGCGGCCGGCGATCCGCTCCGCCAGCGCGATCCCCTCCGCCGACGACAGGTGCGCGAGCTGCGGATGGCCGGGCTGCTCGAACGTAATCACGTCGCCGATCGCGGAAATGCCCTGCACGCCGGTCCGGTACTGCGGGTCGACGCGGATGTAGCCGCGGTCCATCCGCAGCCCGGCCTCCTCCGCGCCGAGCCCGCCGGTCACCGGCCCGCGGCCGGTGGCGACCAGCAGATACTCCGCGCTCAGCTTCTGCGACTTGCCGTCGGGCGTCTGCGCCTCCAGATCGACGCCGTTCGCGCCGGCTTTCGCACCGGTCACCTTGGTGCCGGTGAGCACCTTGATCCCCTGCTTCTTGAACGAGCGCTCCAGCTCGGTGGAGACCGCCTCGTCTTCGACCGGCACGATCCGCGGCAGCAGCTCGATCAGCGTGACGTCGCTGCCGAAGCGGCGGAAGATCGACGCGAACTCGACGCCGACCGCGCCGCTGCCCATGATGACGATCGACCTGGGGATCGTCTTCATGTTGATCGCTTCGTCGCTGGTGATGATGCGCTTGCGATCGATCTCGATGCCGGGCACGCTGCGCGGCTGCGACCCGGTGGCGACGACGATCTCCTTGCGCGCCGCCAGCGTCTGCTGGTCCCCCTCGGTGATCTCGACCTGGCCCCTGCCGGCGAGCCGGCCCGAGCCTTTGATCCAGTCGATCTTGTTCTTCTTGAACAGGAACTCGATCCCGCCGGTGAGTCCCTTGACGATCTTGTCCTTCCGCGCGTGGACCTGGGTCATGTCGATGCCGATCGCCTGCGCCGGGTCCTGTCGGGCGGCGGCCTGCCCGATCGTCAGCCCCCACTCCTTCCAGTCCTGCGCGATCTTCAGCGCGTGCGCGTGCTCGAGCAGCGCCTTCGTCGGGATGCAGCCCCAGTTGAGGCAGGTGCCGCCGAGCACGGGGGCGCGCTCGACCACGGCGGTCTTCAGTCCGAGCTGCGCGGCGCGTATCGCGGCGACGTAGCCGCCGGTGCCCGAGCCGATGACGACGACGTCGTACTCGTTGGCCATTAACCCTTCTTCTTGATCGAATTGAGCGGCACGAAGGCGATCGTCTCGCCGGACGCGGGGGCCGCCGGCGGCTCGGCCGGCTCGCTTTCGGGGTCGAGGCGGTGCACCTGCGAGCGCAGCCGCGTGAAGTCGTAGCGCAGCTCCCAGTAGGACTGGGTCAGCGCTTCCAACTTGCGCGCGAGCCGGCCGGCGCGGATCCACGCCGCCGCCGCGAGCAGCAGCGCCACGACGGCGGTCCCCCACAGGAGCATATCCGGTCATATTACAATGCCCGCACCCACCATGAGCCGCGCGATGAAGACGATCCTGATCTGCGACGACGATCAGGGCATGCGGGACACGCTGACGGCGATTCTCAAGCGCGACTACCGCGTGCTGACGGTCTCGAGCGGCGAGGCGGCGCTGGCGCTGCTGAAGAACGAGGACGTCGACCTGATCCTGCAGGACATCCGCCTGCCGGGCATCAGCGGCTTCGACGTGCTCCGCATCGTCAAGGAGAACTACAGCCTCATCGAGTGCATCATGATCTCGGCGATCAACGAGGTCGAGACCGCCGTGCAGGCGATGAAGCACGGGGCGTATCACTACATCACCAAGGACTTCGACTACGACGAGCTGCGCTCGCTGGTGCGCAACGCGTGCGAGCGGCAGGACCTGAACCGCCAGGTGATCACGCTCAGCGCGCAGGTCGCCGAGCAGAGCGAGCGCGAGTTCCTGATCGGCCCGTCGCGCCAGATCCGCGACATCGTCGATCTCGTGCAGCGGGTGGCCAAGCTGTCGGCGACGGTGCTGATTCTCGGCGAGAGCGGCACCGGCAAGGAGCTGCTGGCGCGGCTGCTGCACAAGGAGTCGGGGCGCGGCGACGCGCCGTTCATCGCCGTCAACATGTCGGCCATTCCCCATGAGCTGGTCGAGAGCACGCTGTTCGGCCACGAGCGCGGCGCGTTCACCGGCGCCGTGAAGCAGCAGCTCGGCAAGTTCGAGCTCGCGGCCGGCGGCACGCTGTTCCTCGACGAAATCGGCGACCTGCGCTTCGACCTCCAGGCGAAGCTGCTGCGGGCGATTCAGGAGGGGGAGATCGAGCGCGTCGGCGGAACCAAGCCGATCCGCACCGACTTCCGCCTGGTGGCGGCGACCAACATCGATCTCGAGCGGGCGGTGAAGGACGGCCGCTTCCGCGAAGACCTGTACTACCGGATCAACGTGATCCCGATCCGCATGCCGCCGCTCCGCGATCGCATCGAGGATCTGCCGGAGCTGGCGCGGCTGTTCCTCGATCGCTACAAGGGGAAGTTCCGCAAGCCGGTGAAAGGGGTCGCCGATTCAGCGCTGAAGATCCTGGCGTCGTACTGGTGGCCGGGGAACATCCGGGAGCTCGAGAACCTGATCGAGCGGCTCGTCGCGGTGAGCGACAAGGAATGGATCACGGACGAGGACCTGCCGCTGGAGTATCACTTCGCCAAGCTGGACGCCTCCAGCGTCGCCAGCGAGACGCGGTTCCAGGAAGCCTGCGACACGTTCGAGCGCAACTTCATCCTGCGCGCGCTGGAGAAGTCCGACTGGAACGTCACCGCCACGGCGCGGTACCTGGGGATCCCGCTGAGTACCTTGAAGCACAAGATGCAGCGGCTGGATCTGCGGGATCTGGCCCGGAAGCTGCGCGGGGCCTGACCCACCGTTCCCGCGGCTGACGGCCGGCCGGCGGGACAAATCCGTCTGCGCCGGTGGGGCCGCCTGCCCACACGTCGGCCAATCGGTTGGCCGCCCGGGTCAATCGATTGGCCGTTTTGGCCGGTCAAAATCGTCATCGTGCGCGCCTGCCGCGCACGGAACCCTGATCCAAAGAGTCAGATCGACAAAGCTGCAATTCGCCGCCGAAGTGACTACTCCGCGTACGGCATAGGACTCTTCCGACAGCCCGATGCGCGCCGGAACACCCGTTGCTGTTTCAGGTGCCGCGCGCCCGATCGCGCGTGCAGTTCGCCCCCACAGCAAGAGTCTTTCCGGGTTCGGCGGCAGGAGTACGCATGCAGGCCTCGATGTTCAACGTTCGGGTCCCCCTCGATCAGGGAGACGCCGTGTTCCTGATGAACACGTTCACCGACGCGCAGCTGATCGTCAGCCGCGACGTGGTCGACCTCCTCGACCGCGTGCACGCGCGCGAGGTGTTCTCCGACGAGGAGCGCGACACCGTCGAGCAGCTCGTCGAGCAGGGCTTCCTCGTCCGCGATCGCGAGAGCGAGCGCGAGGAGCTCAGGGGGTTCTTCCGCGACGTGCGCGAAGGCACCGACACGCTCAAGGTCACCGTGCTGACGACGCTGCAGTGCAACTTCGCCTGCGACTACTGCGTGCAGGGGGATCACGGGGACTACAACAGGACGGCGGGGCGGATGTCGTCCGACATGGCGGCGCGCGTGGCGTCGTGGGTCGAGGGGCGGATGGAGGCTATCGCGCCCAGGCGGCTGGTGCTCACGTTCTTCGGCGGCGAGCCGCTGTTGAACCTGCCGGTGCTGTATTACCTGGCCGAGCGGCTGCACGACGCCTGCCGCGCGCGCGGCGTCGAGATACTCATCAACATCATCACCAACGGCCTGCTGCTGACGCGAGCGATGGTCGAGCGGCTGAACCCGCTCGGTCTCAACGGCGTCAAGATCACGCTGGACGGCGACCGCGACGCGCACAACCGTTCGCGTCCGCTGCGCGGCGGCCAGGGGACGTTCGACAGGATCATCGCCAACACCCGCGCCGTGGCGGACCTGACGCGCATCGCCGTCGGCGGCAACTTCGAGGTGGACACCGCCGAGACCTATCCGGCGCTGCTCGATTTCCTCGCCGCGCAGGACTTCGCGCCGCGGCTCTCCAAGGTGACGTTCAAGCCGGTGATCCGGCCGTCGACAGGCGCCGGCCGCGGCGTGATTCCGCTCACCGTCGTCGGCGCCGACAGCAAGCCGCTCAACGGCGCGTGCATGACTTCCGCCGGAACCGGCGTGAGCCGCGTCTGCGATTCGTGCAACTTCGTCGACGAGAAGATGGCGTACCTCCGCGAGGAGACGAAGAAGCGCGGCTTCTCGACCGCCGACGGCGTGCACATGGGGCCGTGCGAGATCCACAAGGAGCACGCCTACACGATCGGTCCGGACGGGTCGCTCTTCGCGTGTCCGGGGTTCGCCGGCGAAGCGCGGCAGTCCACCGGGCACATCGACGGCCGCGACGAGGACGTCCGCAGCCAGGCGCTGCGGAATTTCGAGCGGCTCGCCGCGTGGGAGCAATGCCACGACTGCGCGTTCATCCCGGTCTGTGCCGGCGGCTGCACCGTGGCGGCGCACAACGAGCTGGGAGACATGCACGCCCCCAACTGCCACAAGTCGAGCTTCGAGGCGGGCGTGATCGCGCTCGCGCGCGAGGCGGCGGCGCAGGCACCGGACGCGATGGCCGCCCGCTAGCAACCAGGGTCATTCAGACAAAGGAGAGAGAGCGATGAAAGGCAAGAAGACGAACAACCCGAAGAAGAACGGCACGCTGCGCCCCTGGCTGGTGGATGTCGTCGTCGACAACCTGCGCTGAGTGGAGAGTGCATTCATGAAGATCACCGTCATCAAGAAGACGAACGGCAAGGTCAAGACCATGGCCGGCTGCCCCTGGATTCTCGACGAGCCGCCCGCCGCCAAGAACTAGGTGTCGTTTCGCGAATCGGCTTATTCACCGGACAGGAGAGCGATCATGAAAATCACGGTTATCAAGAAGACGAACGGCAAGGTCAAGACCATGGCGGGCTGCCCCTGGATTCTCGACGAGCCGCCCGCGTCCAAGCAGTAGGCGGCGGCACGGCGACTGGCGCCGTAGGTTCGTTCCGTCGATAATCGTAGTGTCATCTCCGTGCTGACACTACGGCGTCGTCCCTTCGCTTTGATGGCCATCGTCGCCGCAGCCGGCGTGTGCGCGCCGGGCTGTGCGCGGCAGCCGCCGGGCGACCCGCCGCTCGCGGTGCGCATCGGGATCGGGGCGCCGATCGGGACGCCGGGATCGGGCGCGGGTACGGTGGTCGCCAGCCTCGTGAGCGATCCGTGGGTGACCAACAAGCCGGACGGCCGGCAGGCCGAGCGAATCGCCAAGAGTTGGGAATGGGATTCGACCGGCACCAGACTGCGGCTCAAGCTCCGCGACGACGTCCTGTTCCACGACGGAACCAGGCTGACGCCGGAAATCGGCGCCGAGGCGCTCCGCCTGACGAAGGCGCGCCGCGACGCGGTCAGCTTCGTGAACATCACGTCGATCGAGCCGGTCGGGCCCGACACGATCGAGATCACGCTGCCCGCGCCGAATTCCTTCATCCTGCCCGATCTGACTGCAGTGCTCGTGGTCAAGCCCGGACAGCCGGAGATCGGCACCGGCCCCTTCAAATTCGCGAGCCAGACGGACCAGGAAACGAACCTCGTCGCCTTCCCGAAGTACTACCGCGGGCATCCCGCGATCACGACCGTCAAGGTCACGAACTACCCGACGCAGCGCAACGCCTGGGCGGCCCTGATGCGCGGCGAGCTCGACATGCTTCACGAAGTGCGGCGCGAGGCCGCCGACTTCGTCGAGCGCGAAACCACGGTCAAGACCTACAAGTTCCCCCGTCCCTACTACATTCCCCTGGTCTTCAACGTTCGGCATCCGGTTCTGAAGCGCGCCGACGTCCGCCAGGCGATCAACGAAGCCGTCGATCGCGCGGCGCTCGTGCGCGACGGGATGAGCGGCCGCGGACGCCCGGCCGATGGTCCGATCCCGCCGGAACACTGGGCCTACTCTCCTCCCGCCACGCCGTTCCTGTTCAACCCGGACAGCGCCCGGCAGCGGCTGGACTCGGCGGGGCTGAAGATCCAGCAGTCGGCGGCCGGGACGCCCGTGCGCTTCTCGTTCGAATGCCTGGTGTTCGCGAATGACTCGAGGTTCGAGCGCGTCGCCCTGCTCGTTCAGAAGCAGCTCGCGGAGGTCGGCGTCGACATGCGCATACACCCGGTGCCGCAGGACGAGCTCGTGCCCCGTCTGGCGAGCGGCCGGTTCGATGCCTTCCTGTTCGAGATGGCCGGGCGGAACCTGAGCTGGGTGTACGAATTCTGGCGATCGAAACCGGTGTCGATGAACAACTCCGGATATCGCGGGGCGGACGCCGTCCTCGACCGCATCCAGAGCGCGCGCACCGACGACGAGATCCGGTCGGCGGTGGCTGAACTCGAGCGCGTCCTGCACGACGATCCACCGGCGGCGTTTCTCGCCTGGCAGGAGACGTCGCGTGCCGTCTCCGCCAAGATCGACGTGCTGGCCGAACCGAATCGGGATGTCATGACGAACATCTGGATGTGGCGGCCGGCAACGGCGGCCGGAACGCAGGCCTCGCGGTGAGGCGCATCACCTCCCGGTTCGTTCTGCTGATCGCCACGGCGGCGATCCTGCCGTTGGTCGTCTACGGCATCGTCTCGATCGGCTCGCTGCGCAGCGGCACCGCCGCATCCGTCGTCGACGGCAATCAGAAGGTCGCGAAGCAGGTCGCCGAGCAGGTCGGCATGTACATGCAGCACAACACCCGCGTGCTGCAGTCGGTGGGCTCGGAACTCACCGCCACCGGGCTGACGCCGTGGCAGCAGGAGCGGATTCTCAAGGACTACGTGCTCCAGTTCCCCGAGTTCAGGGAAATCACGCTGTTCGACAGTCTCGCGAAACCGCTCTCGACCAGCGCGCTCGCGGCCACTCGTCTCGCGGTCGCGGAAGAGGCGCGGCGCCGGCCGGATCGCGCGCACATCTCACCTCTGAAGTTCGACGACGACGGCCTGCCGACGACGACCATTGCCGTCCATCTGGGGCGGGTGGACCGGGGCGCCGGCTGGATCGTCGGCGAGATCGCCCTCGAAGAGCTGTGGCGGACCGTCGACCGCATCCGCGTCGGTCAGCAGGGCTACGCGCTGCTCGTCAGCGAAGAGGGGCGGCTCATCGCCCACGGGAACCCGGACGAGAAGCGGACGATCGCCGATCCCGATCAGGTGCGATCGGCGGCGGAGCTGACGTTTGCCGCGGATTATCTCGCCGGACGCAAGGTCTTCGACAGCTACGAGCAGAACGGCCAGACGATCATCGCGGTCGCGGCATCGGTATCCGATCCGAAGTGGCTCGTCATCGTCGAGCAGCCGGAAACCGAGGCGATGGCCACGGCGAAGCGGATCGAGCGCCAGCTGTTCGCCGCGATTCTGCTCGCCCTCGCGGGCACCATCATTCTCGGGTGGCTGTGGGGACGCAGCTTCATCCAGCGCATCTTCGCGCTGACCCGCGTCACCCGGGCGCTCGCCGAGGGGAAGCTCGAGACCCGCGTGGCGCTGAGCGGGCAGGACGAGATCCGCGAACTCGGCGACGCGTTCAACTCGATGGCCGACCGCCTGGTCGAGCTGCAGGAAGACATCCGCAAACAGGAACGTCAGGTGATGTTCGGGCGCATCGCCGCCGGGCTGGTCCACGATCTCTCGCACCCCATCCAGAACATCGGCAACAGCTGCAAGCTGATCCTCAAGATGTGGGAGGACGCGGAGTACCGCGACACCTTCCGGCGGATGGTCGAGCGCGAGATGCAGATCGTCAAGCGGGTGCTCGAGGACCTGCAGAACATCGCCAAGCCCATCCCGCTCGAGCGCTTCCCGATCGAGTTGAACCGCTCGGTCGGCGACGCGATCGAATCGATGCAGCCGCTGGCCGAGACGGCCGGCATCACGCTGCGCGCCGAGCTGTCCGCCGAGCCGCTCTACGTCGAGGGGGACGTGTTCGCGCTCGGCCGGGTCTACCGCAACCTCGTCGTCAACGCCATCCAGGCGACCGCCCCCGGCGGGCTCGTGGTCGCCGCGGTGGAAGGGCAGGACGACCGCGTCCAGGTGCGCGTCTACGACACCGGCTGCGGCATTCCCGCGGATCGGCTGCAGGCGGTGTTCGAGGACTTCGTCACGACCAAACGGCGCGGGCTCGGCCTCGGGCTGGCCATCACGCGAAAGATCGTGGAGCAGCTCGGCGGACGAATCAGCGTCGCGAGCGAAGTGGGCAAGGGAACCACCTTCGTCATCGACTTCCCGCGCACCAGCGCGAGGCCGATGGCGCAGGCGGCGGGATAGGCAGGGAGACACCATGTTCCGCAAGCTCGTGCAGACGGCGCAGGTCGAAGTCGACGGGCAGTCGTACGTCGTGCACTACTTCGAACACCGCACCGCGCGCGGCGCGCGGCGGTTCAGCGGCGAAGTCATCCTCGACGCCGAGGACCGCATCATCCTGGACGACGACTCGCTGCCGAGCCTGCAGGCCCGGGTGGCGCGGCTGGCGCCGGCGACGATCTACAGCCGGGCCCTCGCCTCGAAGGCGCCGTCGGTGGCGGCGTAGCGGTACGTGCGACAGGCCGGACGTACGTCCGGCCTGTCAGTGTTCGTCCGACGCGCCGAGGCCGTGCGCTACTTCTTCGGAAGGACGGCGTCCTTCAGCTGCTTCGCAATCCGCGCCTTGACCACGGTCTTCGCGGGGATCTTGATCTGCTCGCCGGTCGCGGGGTTGCGCCCCATCCGCGCCTTGCGCTTCTGGACGACGAGCTTCACCATCCCGGGCAGCACGAACTCGCCGGAGCGCTTCAGCTCCTTTTCGGCGAGCACGTTCAGCTCGTCGAAGAACTCGCGGGCCTGCGTCCGCTTGACCTCGAAGCGATCCGCGAAGTGCGAGAACAGTTCGGATTTGCCCATCCTGCGGGCCTCTGCCATCGGCTATTCCCCTTGCTTGGGCGCGCTCCTCGAAATCCCGCCTGAGCCGCGCGCGCGTTGCGGAGGCAGCGGAGGAAAATTCAAAAAATCAGGCTCGTATCCTATAGCGCGCGGTTTTGCGGTGTCAATCGCCGACCCGCGAAATACCCGCATGAATGCTACACTTTTTTGATGTCGTTGGAGACGTTCCCCAACCCGCAGCCCGGCCGCGACTACGAGATTTCCATCCGCTGTCCCGAATTCACCTCGGTGTGTCCCAAGACCGGCCTGCCCGATTTCGGCGAGATCCGGATCGCGTATACCCCCGACCGTCTCTGCATCGAGTTGAAAGCATTGAAGTACTACCTGCTGGAGTTCCGCAGCAAGGGCATCTTCTACGAGGCGGTCACCAACCAGATCCTCGACGATCTGGTCGCCGCCTGCGCCCCCCGGAAGATGACGGTCGTCGGCGACTTCACCGCGCGCGGCGGGATTTCGACCTCGGTCACCGCGACCTACGAGAAGGGGGGATCTCCCGCCTGACGGCCGGAGATCTCGGCGTGGGCGTCCATCGAATCCCGATCGAGAGCAGCCTCGATCTGCACGCGTTCCACCCCAGGGATATCCCCTCGGTGGTCGAGGAATACATCCGGGCCGCGCACGAGGCCGGCTTGCGCGAGGTCCGTCTCGTTCACGGCCGCGGCGCCGGCATCCAGCGCGGGATCGTGCAATCGGTGCTGGAGCGCCATCCGATGGTGGCGGCGTTCCACGACGCGCCCGAATCACATCTCGGGGCGACGGTGGCGATGCTGCGATTGGAGAAGGGGGATTAGAACACGCCCGGGACGATCCGCCAGCGCACCCGATCCATGTAGGCGCGATACTCGGGATCGAGCGCCAGCGTCTTCTCTTCGCACATGGCGCGGAGCATCAACGCCACGTCGGCGACCACCAGCACGGAGAGGTTCCAGCCCGCGGGGTTCGCGATGATGAAACCCAGGTGGGTGATCAGGTAGCCGAGATAGATCGGGTGGCGGACGACGCGGTACATCCCGGTGCTGACCACGCCGCGGTTTGCCGGCGTCAGGCCGAAGCTGCGGCCCAGCGAGAGCTTGCCGAAGACGACGATCATCAGGCCGCAGGCCGAGATCGCGATGGTGAGGAACTCCGGCGCGACGGCGACGCCGGCCGGCCGGACCAGCGGCGGTCCGAACGTGGCGAAGGCCGTCAGGATCCGCGCCTTCCAGCTGCGATCGACGACGGCGGCGGTGCGGCGGATCAGCGTCAGCGCGACGACCAGCGCTTCGCTCACGAGCAGCAGCAGCCCGGTGACGTGGCCGGTCTGCGCGAAATCCTGCGCGATGGCGGTGGCCATCGCCGAGAAGAGCGTCAGGATGAAGACCTTTGCCGCGAGCTCGCCGTAGTCGCGGCGCGCGGCGCGCGGGCGGGAGCGCTCCGGCTCCACCCGGTAGGCGGTCTGGGTGCGCGTGAGCGCCAGGCTCATGACAGGGCGGTCTCTTTGCTCTGCGACGCGCTCTCTTCGAGGAAATAGTTCCCGCAGGCGGCGTCGAGCATGTCGCGCGTAATCACCGGCTCGCGGTTCTGGTAGCGGCACATGTCGACGACCTGCTCGATCAGATCGCGCGGGTGGCAGGCGCGCATCTGGATCTTGCGGCGCTCGTAGTAGGCGCGCTGCAGGTACTCGACCATCACCGCGTCGAAGGGCAGGCCGCGCTTGCGGCAGTTCAGCTCGAAGATCTTGCCGTATTCCTCGACCGTCGGGTTCTGCGCCCGGATCTTGTAGGGGATGCGGCGGAGGAACGCCTCGTCGGCCAGCGACTCGGGCTGCAGGTTGGTCGCGAAGATGATGAACACGTTGAACGGGATCTCGAACTTGCGCCCGGTGTGCAGCGTCAGGTAGTCGACCCGGCTCTCGAGCGGGACGATCCAGCGGTTCAGCAGGTCGCGCGGCGGGATGCGCTGGCGGCCGAAGTCGTCGACGACGAACACGCCGCAGTTCGCCTTCATCTGGATCGGCGCTTCGTAGAACTTCGCAATCGGGTTGAAGGTCAGGTCGAGCATCTCGAGCGTGAGCTCGCCGCCGACCACCACCACCGGCCGCCGGATCTGCTCCCAGCGGCGATCGTAGACGGCGACGGAGATGACGCTGGATGCCGCCGACGGCACACCGGTCCGGGTGTGGCTGACCGGATCGAACATCGTGATCGTCTGGCCGTCGACGTCGATCGCGTGCGGGATGTGCATGTCGGTGCCGAGCGCCCGGCCGATCCCTTCCGCGACGACGGTCTTGCCGTTGCCCGGGGCGCCGTAGAGGAACAGCGACTTGCCCGAATTGACCGCCGGCCCGAGCCGCTCGTACATCGCCTGGTTCACCACCAGGCTCTCGAACCCGCGCGACAGGCGGTCCTTGTCGATCCACGGGCGCGCCGCCATGCTGGCGCGGACGTAGGCGTTGTAGTCCGCCAGCGACACCGGCGCGGGCCCGACGTAGCGGTTGATGTCGAGGAACTGCATCGCGCGCTCGCGCCCGAGATCGGTGAGCACGTAGCGGTAGCCTGCCGTGCCGGCGCCGCTGGCGCCGCGCACCTCGACGAGCTTCTCGACGCGCGCGTGCTGCAGCATCGCGTCGAGCACCGAGTACGGCAGGCGCATGCTCTCGGCGAGCAGCGTGCCGCTCATCTCCCCGGCGATCAGCGTCTTCAGCATCAGCTGCGCGAGCGTGTCGGGGTGCAGTCCGGTGTCGCCGATCGACGCCGGCGGCGCCGGGGGCATCGGCGGCGCGGGACTCGCCGGGGTCGAATCGATCGCCGCGGTCGCTGCGAGGGGGGTCATGCGCGGGCCTCCGCCATTTCGAGCCGCACCTGATGGCCGACCGCGGTACCGGAGGCGGCCAGGGTTCCGGCGGGCAGCTCGAGGACGCCGGCGGTGCCGCGGCGCGGCAGACGCAGGCGCCACGGCTTCAGGTTCGAGACGCAGTCGATCACCGTGCCCGCTTCGTCGAGCGCGAGGACGTCGATCGCGAAGCGCATTCCCCAGGTGTGCACGCCGCGGCTCGGCACGATCCACAGCGCTTCGCCGGGCTCGAGGCCGCTCCGCGAGAGCAGGCCGACCGCCCGGGTCGCACGCGTGTCGGCGACGCCGACGCGATCCGCCAGCACCTTGCCGACGCTGGTGTTGCGCGCCACCATCCGCCTCATCGCGCCTTCTCCACCATCGGGAACAGCACGGTGACGAACTTGATCGCGGCCGGGCCGATGGTGATGACCCAGATCGCCGGGAAGATGCAGACGACCAGCGGGAACACCATCTTGACGCCGGTCTTGGCCGCCGCTTCCTCGGCGCGCTGCCGGCGCTTGGTGCGCAGCGTCTCCGAGTAGACGCGCAGCGACTGCGCCACGCTGGTGCCGAACTTGTCGGTCTGGATCAGCATCGTGACGAGCGACGAGAGGTCGTCGACGCCGGTGCGATCCGCCAGGTTCCGCAGCGCCTCGGCGCGCGGCTTGCCGGCGCGCAGCTCGAGGTTGATCAACCGCAGCTCGTCGGCGAGCTCGGGATAGGCGAACGCCAGCTCCTGGCCGACGCGCTGCAGCGCCGCATCGAGACCGAGGCCGGCCTCGACGCTGACCACGAGCAGGTCGAGCATGTCGGCGAGCGACAGGCGGATGCGGTGGGCGCGGCGCTTCGCCATGCGCGCCAGCACCATGCCGGGCAGGATGTAGCCGAGGCCGAGCGCGCCGAGCGCCATCGTGATGTTCGGCCGCGCGAAGATGCCGCCGGCGAACAGCGAGAACAGTCCGAGCGCGAACGTCACGCGCATGCCGAAGAAGATCGTCAGCGCCTCGTCGCGGCGGAACCCGGCCTGCACCAGGCGGAGCCGCAGGCTGCCCATCTCCTTCGGCGACTTCGGCGCCCGCTCCCCGAGCCGCTTGAACATCGCGATCAGCGACTGGAAGCGCGGCCTCTGCTCCTCGTCCCGCGCCATCGTCAGCTCTTCGAGCCGGCGATCGATCGCCGCGGCGCGCGACGGCGCCAGCGCGTACGCCAGGGCGAGGACCAGCCCCGTGCCGAACGCGAACCACAACACCGGAATGATGGACGACACGGCTACACCTCGATCTTGACGACTTGCTTAATCCAGAAGTACCCGACGGTCTGCATGATGACCGTCGCGCCGAGCATCATGTGACCGAGCCGTTCGGTGAACAGCAGCTGCATGTGCTCGGGGTTGATGAACGCCAGCGCAATCGCCAGGAACACCGGCAGCCCGAGCAGCACGTAGCCGGTCAGACGGCCGTGCGCGGTGTAGACGCGGACCTGGCGCAGAATCTTGAACCGCTCGCGGACCACGTGCGCCAGGTTCTCGAGAATCTCCGAGAGGTTGCCGCCGGTCTCGCGCTGGATCAGCACCGCGGTCGAGAAGAACCGCACGTCGAGCAGCGGGATCCGCACCGTGAGGTTCGCCAGCGCGTCCTTGAGCGGCAGACCGAAGTTCTGCTCGTCGAACGTCTTGCGGAACTCCGGACCGATCGGCTCCGGCATCTCGTCGGCGACCATCTTCAACCCGGTGGCGAACGCGTGGCCGGCCTTCAGCGCCCGGGAGATGAGGTCGAGCGCCTCGGGGAAGGCCTCTTCGAACGCGCGCAGACGGCGCGTGCGCTTCACCCGCAGGTACACGAACGGGATGGCGAACCCGAGCGCGCCGCCGCCGAGCCAGCCAATCGCCATCCGCAGGGCCGCCGAGGCGATGAAGCCGAAGACCAGCGCCGACGCGAACGCAATCAGCAGCAGCCCGCTGATGCTGACCCGCACCCCCGACTGCTCGATCCACGTCGCGAGCGCGGAGCCGCGCGTCGTCCCGGCCGCCATGCGGTCGAGACCCGGCAGCAGCCCCTCGTGCTTCTCCTTGACGAGCTGCCCGCCGGCCTCCTCGGGGGTGGACTCGGGCGCGGTCGTCAGCTGCTCGAGGCGCGCGTTCAGCTTCCGCTGCGCCAGATAGCCGGGCAGCTTGGTGATGAGCAGGTAGACGCCGAACACGACGCCGGCGCCGAGGATGAAGGTCGAGAGTACCGCAACCATTACCGCACCTCGACGACGCCTTCGAACATGTCAGGCGGCAGATGAATACCGGAGGCCTTCAGGCGCTCGCACGCCTTCGGGCGGACGCCGGTGGCGCGGAACCGGCCGAGGACCTTGCCGTCCTGGTTCACGCCGAGCTTCTCGAACAGGAAGATCTCCTGCATGGTGATGGTGTCCCCTTCCATGCCGGTGATCTCGGAAATGCTGGTCACCTTGCGGGTGCCGTCGCTCATGCGCGACTGCTGGATCACGATCTGGATCGCGGCGGCGATCTGCTGGCGCATCGCCCGCTCGGGCAGATTGGTCGCCCCCATCGCGATCATCGTCTCGATTCTCGACAGCGCGTCGCGCGGCGTGTTGGCGTGGACGGTGGTCAGCGATCCGTCGTGGCCGGTGTTCATCGCCTGCAGCATGTCGAGCGCTTCCTCGCCTCGGGTCTCGCCGACGACGATGCGGTCGGGACGCATACGCAGGGCGTTGACCAGCAGCTGCCGCTGCTTGATCGCGCCCTTGCCTTCGACGTTCGGCGGACGCGTCTCGAGCCGGGCGACGTGCTCCTGGTGCAGCTGAAGCTCCGCCGCGTCCTCGATGGTGACGATGCGCTCGCGCTCGGAGATGAACGCCGACAGCACGTTCAGCAGCGTGGTCTTGCCGGCGCCGGTGCCGCCGCTGATCAGCATGTTCAGCCGCGCCCGCACGCAGTGCTCGAGGAACTCGAGCATCGGCCGGGTCATCGAGCGGATGTTCACCAGGTCGTGCGCCTTCAGCCGCTCGGCCGGGAACCGGCGAATCGAGAGGAGCGGGCCGTCGACCGCCAGCGGCGGGATGATGGCGTTGACGCGCGAGCCGTCGGCCAGACGGGCGTCGACCATCGGCGAGCTGTCGTCGACGCGGCGCCCGACGCCGCTGACGATGCGGTCGATGACGCGCATCAGGTGCCGATCGTCCTGGAAGGTCGTCGGCAGCCGTTCGAGCTTGCCCTGCCGCTCGACGTAGACGTTCTTGTAGGTGTTGACCAGGATGTCGCTGACCGACGCGTCGCGCAGCAGCGGCTCGAGCGGGCCGAGGCCGAACACCTCGTCGATGACGTCGGCGAAGAACGCCTCGCGCTCGCTCATGCTGAGCGGCGTCCCCTCCTCCGCGATCAGCTCGAAGAGCAGGGTGCGGATCTCCGACTCGGCGCGCGAGCGGTCCGCCGAGGCGAGCGCCTCGAGATTCAGCCGGTTCAGCAGCTTGCGGTGAACGTTGGCCTTCAGCTCGAGGTAGCCGGGCCGCGGTGCGATGTTCGAGGTCGATGCCGTCGCGATCATTTAGAACATCCCCAGGAAAGACGCGCGTTTGCGCTCCGGTTCGACCTTGGATTCCTCGGCCATGCCGACCAGCTGGCGGGTGAAGCTGTCGAACTGGCTGGCGAGGTCGGTGCTGTTGGTCAGGGCCAGCGGCACGCCCGAGTTCAGCGCCGTCGAGACCGTGCGGTAGTCGCTCGAGAACGTGTGGTGAATGCCGTAGCCGAGCGCCGTCTCGATCTGCTTCGGCGCGATGAGATTGTTCTCGGACACGCGATTGAGCAGGATCTTCACCCGCTCGCTCCCCGCCCCGAGCTGCCGGACCCGATCCACCAGCCGCTGGGCGTTGCGGATCGAGGGCACGTCGGGATTGGTGACGAGGAAGATCGTGTCCGCGGCGTAGAGCGCGGCGGCGCTGGTCGAGTTGATCACGTTGCCGGCGTCGATCACGACGTAGTCGTAGGCCTTGCCGACGACGCGGAGCAGCTCCTCGAGCGCGCCGGCGTCCTGCGCGTTGGGACGATCGAACTGCTCGGAACCGGCCAGGATGTCGAGGCCGGACTTGTGCTTCGCGACCAGCTCCGCCAGGAAGTTCTTGTCCAGACGGTGCAGGTTCTCGATCGCGTCGAGCACGGTGAACCGCGGCCGCACGCCGAGGAAGAGCGCGACCTCGCCGAGACAACTCTTCAGGTCCACCACGATGGTGGGCCGCTTGGTGAGACGGGCCAGCTCGACGCCGCAGTTCACCGCGACGGTCGTCGTGCCAGCACCGCCTTTCGCTCCAAGGAACACGTGAGTGACGCAGGGCGGCTTCGCGCCGGCCGACGCCGCCTCACGACGTGCCGCGGCCTTCCGGACGGCACCGTGAAACGTCTCTTCGGTGGCGCGTGCCTGCTGCGATCCCTCGGGCGCATTCCAGGGAAAGAACTCGTTGGCCCCGGCGCGCATCGACTGAAGAATCAGGTCGGGCTCGGCCGAGGCGGCGACCGCGAAAATGGCCAGGCTGGCGCTGCTCGCGCGCAGCCGCTCGATGGCGGCAAGGCCGCTGGAGGAGTCCGAACGGATGTCGACCACGACCAGGTCCGGACCGATACCCTCCGCCGACCGCCCTTCGACGATGCCGACGGGAACGCCGCAGGCGCGGATCAACCGCGCCACCTGGCGTTTGAACTCTTCGTCGTAGCTGATGACCTGCGCCGTGAGTTGAGCCATGAGTTACTGAACCAGCCGAATCGCCTTGGGCATGTCGGCCGTGCCGGTGGTCATCGTCCGGTCCCGGATGCCGCCGATGGGAATGATCCGTCCGTGAATCTCGCTGCCGGCGCCGACGTACTCGACGAAGAACCCGATCCAGTTCGCCGTGCGCAGCGAGGCGACGCGGCCGGTCTGGTGCCCTTCGTCGTAGTAGTCGGGGTCGTAGAGCGGGATCGGGAAGATGCGCGGGCTCTGGCGCCCCTCGCCGTACTTGCTGTTCTTCACCGACTTCGTGCCTTCGTCCCAGACCGCGTCGGGATCCTTCGCGATCAGCGCTTCGATACCCTGCACGGTCGGGCCTTCCTTGGCGCCCGGCTCCTGGACCAGCGGATCGTTCCAGCGATAGATCTTCTTGTTGCAGTTGGCGATGTTCCACTCGTAGTCGTCGCCGCCGGTGTCGTCGGTCATCGCCAGCGAGAAGTAGAAGCTCGACTGAATCTTCGTGCCGTTGCTGGCGCGGAGCACCAGCTTCTCGCCGCGGAACTTCTCCGAGTTGTACCCGGAGTAGTTCGGGTTCTTGACCTTGTAGTCCGGCGGCAGATACGCCGGCTCGTACACGTCGGCCGGCGTGAGCACGTTCCCCTTCTTGTCGTAGCGGCTGAAGTCGTCGGACGACTGCCACTCCTTGGTGACCGGGTTCTTCTCGATCCACCGATCCGGAATGGTGAACGGCTTCACGCAGGTCATGGCGTTCGCGGGTGAGGCTTCGCCGGTCGCCACGGCGTTGATGTTCGCCGTCTCGATGCCGAAGTACTTCGCGATCAGCGTATTGACCGTGCGGTGCACCGTGACCTGCACGCGATTCGGCTCGCCCGCGGGATCGTTGAGGAACACGATGTCGGCGTCTTCGACCGTGGGCACGCCGCCCTGGACCAGGTTGGCCTTGGCGGTGGCCTTGGCGTTCACGACCGCCGGTCCGCTGGGCGTGCGATCGTACCAGTCGTCGAAGGCCAGCGAGGTCGCGCCGGCGAGCGCGCCGGCATCCGCGGAGTTCTGCGCCTGGCTGCGCGCCGACATCAGCATGCCGACGTCGATCGCCAGCATGCTGGCGGCCATGAATCCCATGAAGCCGAGCCCGACGAACACCAGGGAGAACCCGGATTCGTCGGCGGCAAACTTCCGGACGCGATTGACTCGCATGGTTCTCCTCCCGGGAGGCGTCTTACTGGTTGCCCTTTTTCTTGGCTTCGGCCTGGTAGGCTTCCTGCGCCTGCTTCAGGCGGGCGGCGGCCTCGGCGAGCGTCTTCTCGTGCTTCCGCAGCTCGGCCTGACGCTTCCGCTCCTCCTCCTGGTTCTTCTTGGCGACGGCGGCCTCGCGCTTCGCGCGCTCGTCGTCGAGCTTCTTCTGGCGCTCGCGCTGCTGCGCCGCCTTCTTCTCGGCGGCCGCCCGATCCTCGGCGGCCTTCCTCTGCGCCTCCGCGGCCTTCTTCTGCTCGTCGCGGAGACGCGCCGGATCGACCTTCGGCGCCGGCGCGGTCTCGACCTGCATCGGCATCGCGGCCGCGGGGGACGCCTCGCGCACGGCGGCGCCGTTCGCCGCCGGGGCGGCGTTCATCGGCGCCGGGCTCGCCGGCTTCGGCGCGGCGTACTGCGGCACGGGCGCCTGCGGCGCCATCGCCGCGTCGCCGCCGGTGCGCGGCGGCTGCTGTCCGGCCGCCGGGTAGCGCGGCGAGCCGATGTACGCATCAGGCTGCGGCAGACGCTTCGACGGCGCGCCGAGATACGGCTCGACCGCGGTCGGCAGCCCCTGCGACACGCCCGCCGACCCGCGGCGGATGATCGACGGCGTGATCATCACGACCAGCTCGGTCTGCTGCTTCTGATACGCGCGGCTCTTGAACAGATAGCCGAGCACGGGGATGTCGCCGATGCCGGGAATCTTCGACATCGTCGAGGAGACGGTGTTGTTCATCAGACCGGCGATGGCGAACGTCTGGCCGTCCTGGAGCTCCACTTCGGTGTCGGTGCGGCGCGTCGACAGCGCCGGCACGCGGAAGCCCGAGATGTTGACGCCGTTGCCGAAGTCGAGCGAGCTGACCTCGGGCCGGACCTTGAGGTTGATGAGATCGCCGCCGAGCACGGTCGGCGTGAAGGTCAGGCGGACGCCGAACTCCTTGAACATGATCGTGACGGCGTTGCTGTTGCCGCCCGACTGCACCACCGGGTAGGGATACTCACCGCCGGCGAGGAAGCTGGCTTCCTTGCCGTTCAGCGCAATCAGGTTCGGCTCGGCGAGGCTCTGGAACAGCCCCTTCGACTGCAGCGCCTTCATCACGGCGCCGACGCCGTGCTTGGTGTTGAACAGGAACACGTTCAGGTAGTCGCTGAACGTCAGCCCGCCGGGACGATCGGAGTCGAAATCCGGGGCGGGGAACTGCTGCGTCGAGGTGCGGCCGTACCAGTCGTTCTTGAAGCCGTTGGCGACGAACGACGCGCCGAGCTCCTGCAGCGCGCTGCGGCTCACTTCCGCGAAGCGCACGCGCAGCATGACCTGGTTGGAGGCCACGCCTTCCTGCTGCTTCAGCAGGTTGACGACGTATTCCTTCTTCTCGACGTAGCCGCCGGCGACTTCCGCGGCCTTGTCGATGACGTACTTGCTCGAGACCGTGCCGGACAGCACGATGTCCTTGCCGCTGCCCATCACCGTCAGCGGCTCACCGGGGAACAGCTCCTTGAGCTGGGCGATGAGGTGGGTCAGGTCGCGGCGGACGCTGACCTCGTAGGTCTTGATCCCGCCGGCGCGGTCCCACACGAACAGCGAGATCGTGCCGGGCGTCTTGCCGTGGATCAGGAGCTGCGACGGCGCGGTCACCATCGCGTCGGCGACGTCGGGCACCGTCAGCGAGACGCGCGCGATCGCCGAGCCGACGTTCAGGATCGTCGATCGCCCGACCAGCAGATCGACGGCAGTCGCGCTCGTGGTCGTCGCTTCGGGCCCGGCGGCGATGACGCCGGAGCCGCTCGCGAACGCCACCGGCTGCTGCGCCTGCGGCGTCGCCACGAGCACGACGATGATGTAGATGACCAGCGCGGCGACTCTCGCGGCGCGGCGACGGGATGTCATGGGTCCTCCAGGCTGCTGCTGTGATTGGCGCGTCGTCATTTGATCACCTCGGACGAGCGCTTGTCGCCGCGAATGATTTCAACGGTCGGGAGCGGAGCCGCTACCGGGACGTCGTTCGTCACCGGTCCAGGCGTCTTGCGCGCGGTCTTGGTCGTCGGGCCCGCCGAACGGGCCGCCGGCTTGGTCATGCCGAGCAGCACGGCGGGCTTGATGCCGGGGGTCTCGGGGGCGCTGGTATCGAGCGGATTGCGCAGCGCGAGCTGAATCTTGCCTTCCGTGCTGGCCAGCGCGAGCCGCTCGGACTGCTCGGGATAGACGAGCAGCGTCACCACGGTGACCTGCATCGGCTTGCCCTTCTCCTGGTCCTGCTCCATCCGGGTGCCGGCGGTGAGCACCTGCACGTTGGAGAGGATCACCTTGGAGGTCGCATCCTGCGGCGAGCCGTTCGGGCTGGCGGTCGCGAGCACGTCGACGCGCGTGCCCGGCAGCACGTAGCCGGCGACGCCGATGACCTCGTTGACCCGCACCGACACCGCGCGCATGCCGTCGGGGATGACCGGCGGCAGCCCGGCGCCCGCTTCCTTCGAGGCGAGCTTGGCGTTCAGCACGATCTCGTTCTTGACCATCGACACGATCAGCCCGCGGCCGAGCACGTCGGCCGGCTTGGCGAACGCGCCTTCGGGCGCGGCGCCGACCGGGAAGTTGACGACGGTCAGGTCTTCCTTCTTCAACTCGGCGCCGAGGGGCAGATCCGCCGCCGCCACGACCACGGGCTGGGTCGGCGCGGTGACCGTCTTGACCGGCTGCGTGTTGATCGCGTTGTAGGTCCCGTAAGCGAGACCTCCGCCGGCGATTACTGCCAGCGCGAGAACGGCAAAGATTCGGTTGCGCATATGTCCCTCGGTTACTCGTTCCGCATCACTGTGGCGGCCTTCATCGTGATCGGCGCGCCGGTTTTGGTGTCGGTGGGGGCGATCAGCTTCACCACCGGATTGAGGACCATGAACTCGAACGGATAGAGGACCTCGACCGACGAACCGGTCGTCCCGGTGCCGGTCACCGCGGTCGTCCGGTTGATGGGGATCTTGTCGTCGCCCAGCGTCTTCAGGCCGGCGAGGCTCAGGTAGTCGTTGACGCGGGCCCGCACCTGGGCGTCGGTCGACCCCTCGATGACCGCGAGTCTCGCCCCTTCGCGGGCGGCATTCACCAGCACCTGCTGCGTCTGGTAGGCGCGGCCGAACTCGAAGATGCCTACCGAGATGAGCAGGATGATCGGAACGGTGATTGCCGCCTCGATCAGCGCCGCGCCCTTTTCACTGCGGATGCGTTTCATTTGGCCACCATCAGGGAGATCAGTGTTCCCGTCGCGATTGCCGGTCCGTAGGCGAAGCGATTGGCGCGGGCCGGCGACTCGATCGCCTTCCGCACGCCTGCCGGAGAGGTCACCAGGCGGCCGGCGTCCTGCAGCGTCGTCGCCAGGATGCCGCGCTGCGTCGCCACGGCCAGGGCGAACAGGCCGCCCGCCACCGCCGAATACAGGAAGGCGCGGAAGGTGAGGTCGGGTCCGAGCATCGTGCCGACCGCGGCCATCAGCTTCACGTCGCCGGCGCCGGTCGCACCAATCAGGTGCCCCGGCATCATGAGCAGCAGTCCCGTCAGCAGCCCGAGCGCGGCCTGCATCGGCGTCACCACGCCGCCGCCGAACGCGAGACCGAATCCGGCGCCGGCGATCGAGCCGGTCAGCCAGTTCGGAATCCGCCGCGTACGGACGTCCGTGTAGACGGCGGTCGCGAGCCCGAGCGTGAGGACGAGGACTGGCACCATGACTCTAGAAATTGGCTCCGATGCTCTGCCAGAACACGTTGTAGATGGTCTGGCCGAGCGTGCCGACCGCGCCGACCGCGACGATCGCGATCAAGGCCGCCAGCAATCCGTACTCGAGCAGGTCCTGCCCCTCTTCCGAGGTCGGGAACTTCTCGTTGGCGATTCGCAGCAGCGTGTCAACGGCGTTGGGTGACGGCATCGGCTGACTCCTCGAAAAATGAGGCCGGGAGCGTGACGCTCCCGGCCTCGCTGCGTGGTGCGCTATTACGCGCCCGCCGCTCCACCCAGCTTGTCGGCGATGGTCTGGAAGATGGTCTTCACGGAACCGCCGGCCGCCGTGACCGCCGCGATCGCCACGAGGGCGATGAGCGCCACGAGCAGCGCGTACTCGAGCAGGTCCTGACCCTCTTCGTTACGAACGAACGACTTCGCAAAGTTAACGAGCTGCATGAGTCCTCCTGGGACGTTGTGCACCGCGGGGGCGGTGCGATGTGCGGCGCGGGCCGCATTACGCGTTGGTTGAACTGCGCGGCACCACGCCGCGTCGCAGCCCCCCTAATCGCAACCGACGTGCCACGGGCGGTGCCGCGCCGGTGCGATGTGCCTGCAACATCCTTCACGTCCGTGAGTTGCGGCGATCCCCACCGGCCGGTTCGTGCGCCGGGCGGCGCCCGCCGGCGGCCCGCCGCCACGCCAGTTTCGTATCCGCCGACGCGAATTTCGTGGTTCGCCGGGCGCGGCGCCGGGCCCCAATCGCGCACATGTGCGGATTTCCGCCGGATCTCGCGCGATCCGCCGACGGCACGTCACTTGCGATTAAAGGATGCGAGCCCTGAGAGGGGGAAACCGCTATGAACCTGCAATTCGCAAAGCGTCAGGGTGCGCTTTCCGCGGTGGTCTTCGCCGGGATCATGTTCGCCCTGGTGTCGGTCGACGCCCGCGTGCGCGACCACGTGTCCGGACTCATGAGCAGCACGGCGAGCGTCGCGCCCTTGAGCAGCCGCGTTTCCGATCTCGTCGACGCGCTGTGGACCGCGGCGAAGTATCAGAGCATCGAGAACGCACCGCTGGTGGTCTTCGCCACGGTGGGCATCGTGCTGACGATCTTCATGGTCAAGAGTTAAGTGCCGCAGCCGCTAGTACTCGCGATCGAGCCCGATCTTCGCCAGGCCGCCATCGTCAAACGCATCGTCCGCGAGAAGGCGCTCGCCGACGTCGTCGTCGTCGACTCGCGGGACGCGGCGATCCAGGCGATGCGCACCAGCATGCCGGACGTGCTGCTGCTCAGCGCGCTGCTGTCGCCGCGTGACGAAGACGAACTGATCGCGCACCTGAAGACGCTCGAGCACGCCGGCCACCTGCAGACGCACACGATTCCGCAGCTCGCCTCGTCGCTCGACGCCGGCGACGACACCGGCTCGCGCGGCCTGTTCTCGGCCTTCCGCCGCAAGAAGGACCCGGCGCAGGTCTCCGGATGCGATCCCGATCTGTTCGCGGACGAGATCCGCGTCTACCTGCAGCAGGCGGCGGACAAGAAGCTGCTGCTGGCGCAGACGTCGTACACGGCGCAGGCGCACCGTCCCGGCCCTGCGGTCCCGTCGCAGGCGGCGACCGCGGATCCCGAGGAGCCGGCGGCGCCGGAGTCGGCGTGGTCTTCCCCGTTCGAATGGAAGCCGGCATCGTCCTCGCGGTCGTCGAAGTCGTCCGAGAAGCCGGCCGCTCACAAGCGCGGGCCCGCGCCCGCCCCGGCACCGGCACCGGCACCCGTCGTCACCGCCCCGGCTGCGGAGGCGCCGTCGATCATCATGCCCGCGATCGACGAACCGATCGTCAGGCCCGCGGCGGATGTACCGATCGTCGAGCCCGCGGCGTTCGAGCCGCCGATCGTCAAGCCGGCCGCGGCAGAACCGCCGCCGGAGCCGGTGGCGATCCAGCCGCCGATCGCGCCCACCCTGGAGGCGTTCACGTCCGCCCTTGCCGTTCCGGCCAGGGCCGATGAGCCGCCGGCCAAGGCGCCGCGACCGGTCGCGGCGCAGACCGACACGCCTGCCGAGTCCGCGCCACCGCCGGCGCCGGCGAAGAAGAGCGCCAGGCCGGCCGACGCGCCGAGACCGAAGGCGGTCGCGGACCGCCTGCCGAAGCTCACCGGACGCGTTCACCTGCAGGATCTGCTGCAGCGGTCCAGGCCGTCGGACGGCAGCGGCCGCGATCGTCTCGGCCCGCTGGCACGGTGGGCGCGCAGCGACGCACCGCGCCCGGTGAAGGGGGCCGCCGTAACGAGCGACGACGTGCGGTCGTTGATCTCGTCGCTCGCAGTGCCATCCACCGTCGCCTCGGTCGCATATGCGCGCGGGGTCCGCATTCGGCGCGTTCGGGTGCCGGTATCGCCGGACCAGGACGCGGTCCAGGCGTCCGCGTAGCCCGCGCGACGCCGAATCGGCCGCGGGCCGCGGCACGTCCATTGCCATCCGCCGGGCGGCGCAGATCGCCACCCCGCGGAAATGCCGGCAAATTCGATCGACGATCGCAATACGCGCGAAGACGCCTTTCCTGCGCCATCGCAGCCGCTGCCACGTGCGCTCAGTGCGGGGGCCTGGGTCGTGGCGCGCGGCCATCGGTGTCGGCTCGAGACGACGGTCCGCCACACCGATTGCGACGAACTCCACCTCACGCGAGAGGCGGACGGCACCAGGCGGATTCTCCTGTGGCCGTTCGACCGGCCGGCCGTCTGCGCCGATCAGCGGCGGCCGCGCGCCGTTCGTCTGCGTGTCTGGGCGGCGTCGGTGCTTCGAGACGCCGCGCGCACGATCGACCCGCTGACCCCTCGAAGCAGGCGATCCTCGGCCGATCTCATCGCCTTTCAACTCGCGCCCGCGGTTGCGGCCGCGGGAGGCGTCTGCCGCCTGCTGCTCGCCGACGAAGTGGGATTGGGCAAGACGATTCAGGCCGGGTGGATTGTGAGCGACGTCCTGGCGCGCGATCCCGACGCGCGGATCCTGCTCGCCGTACCGGCGGGCGTTCGGCACCAGTGGGCGTCAGAACTGGCCGGGCGCTTCAACCTCCAGCTCTCCGTGGTCGACGCGCGCTGGTTGCGCAACACGGTCGCGGACATTCCCGGCGACTCGAGCCCGTGGACGGCGCCCGGCATCTATGTCGGATCGATCGACTTCCTGAAGCGGCCCGACGTAGCGGAGGGGATCGCCTCGCATGTCTGGGATCTGCTGGTCGTCGACGAAGCGCACACGGCCGCGGCGCCGACCGACCGTCACACCGCGCTGCAGCGGTTTGCGGCGAGATCGCGCCGCGTCGTTGCGATCACCGCCACGCCATATTCGGGGACCCCGGGATCGTTCGCGTCGCTCGCGTCGATCGGTGCGACTCCTGCGGCGGCGCCGCCGCTGATGTTCCGGCGCTCGCGCGCCGACGTCGGCGATGCGCGCCGGCGGCGGCACCGGTTCGCGCGGGTGCGCACCTCCGGCGTCGAGGGGCGCTTTCAGCGGCTGCTCGAGCGCTACAGCCGGGACGTGTGGAACGAGCCGCTCGCGGACCGCGACGCCGCCAGGCTTGCGGTCACGATCCTGCGCAAGAGGGCGCTGTCGTCGCCGGCGGCGGCCGCGCAGTCGCTGCGACGGCGCCTCGCGCTCCTGCAGGGGCGCGGCAGGATTCCCCGTCAACTGGCGCTGTTCGAAGACGATGATCCGCTCGACGACGAGGTCGCGCCCGGCTCGCTGGCGGCTCCGGGGCTGGCCGACGCAGCACGGGAGCACCGCTGCCTGGCCGCCCTCATCGCCGCGGCAGACGCCGCCGCCGGAACCGACTCGAAGCTGCGCTACCTGCGCCGGTTGGTCGGGCGGGTTCCGCGCGAATCGCTCGTCGTCTTCACCGAATATCGCGACACGCTGCTGCAGATCGCGGCCGCTCTCCCGCCATCGCTGCAGCTGCACGGCGGGCTCGCCTCGCCGGATCGCGCCGCCGTTCAACGGCGGTTCAATGCCGAGGGCGGCCTGCTGCTCGCGACCGACGCGGCGGCCGAGGGACTCAACCTTCACGAACACTGCCGGATGGTCGTCAACTACGAGCTGCCGTGGAATCCGGCACGACTGGAGCAGCGCATCGGCCGCGTCGATCGCATCGGGCAGCGGCGCACGGTCCATGCGCTGACGCTCACCGCCCGCGACACCGCCGAGGATCTGGTGATCGGGAACCTCGCGCGGCGGCTCTCGCGCATCGTTGCCGCGCTGGGGGCGGACGACCGTCTCGGCGCGTTTCTCGACGACGCACGCACCGCCGGGATCGTCATCGGCGGCGATGCCGTCGAGGCCCTGCCGGACGGCCGGGAGAACGACACCGTGGCGATCCTTCGTCACGATGGCGATCCGGGACGGTCGGGTGAAGCCGCACGTCAGATCGCGGCGCACCGCCGCATCGCCGGGACGCGCGATGACAGCGGCCGGAACGTCCTCGTCAGCAGCATGCGTGCGAGAGCCGGCACGCCGCCGCCCGGGTACGTCGCTGCCCTGTCGTGTACCGCGCGAACGATCGAGGGCTTCCCCGTCGCCGTGCGCCAGTTCCTGCTGCATCTCGAGGCCAGTCCCTGCCGGCCCTGCACCGCCGGCGACGTGCGCCGCGCCGCGGCGCCGGTCATCGAGCGGCTGAACACCTCGCGTCTTCCTGCCGTCGACGTCTGGTTCGCGGGCGTCTGCGACGCGCACGACGCGGCGGCAGCTGCGATGGCCGCGCGGGAGCGGGAGCTGAGCGATCGGCCGCGCGACCGCGCCGCGGTTCAGCCGGGCTTGTTCGACCGCCGCGCTCTGGCGGAAGCGGCGCGGATCGTCACGACCGAGGATCGGCTGCGGCAGACGCACCTCGGCGAGATCGAGCGCCTCGAACGATCGCGGCCCCTGCATCTGAGTTGCGGCGTCTCGGCGGTGCTGATTCTGTGGCGCTGAAGAGCATCGGCGGTTCGCTGGCGTCCGTCGAGCTGCTGGAGGAGCTCGGTACGTTCGACGCGCGGATCGCGCCGCTGAGACGGACGCTGGCCGAGGCCCGGCGGGCGCTCGGCCCCGCGAGCACGGCGCGCCAGATCTTCGATCATCAGCTCGGACCGATCCTGAACGTTCTCGGTTTGGACGTGCAGATCCTGCGCGGGGATTCGACCGAGGTCGTCGCGGCTGCGGGTCGCGGCAGTACTGCCGCAGCGGTAGCGGCGGCGGGCGGCTGGGGAGCCGATCTCCACCGGCTGCGCCGCCGCACCCGACGGGACGCGCCAGTCCGTGCACGCTGGTGGATTGGCAGCAATGGCACGACCGCGCGCCTGGTGGACGCGACGCGCGCGTACACGCGGCGTTCGCTCGACCTCGATCTGCTGCGCCTGGAAGACGATGACACGGCGCTTGCGGCCACGCGGCGGTTGTTCGATGCCGACGCCGACACGCCGCTTGCGACGCTCGAACGGATCGTCGCCGCATCCGACCGTCACTGCGCGGCCGTCGGGCGCTCGCTGCAGAACGGCGTTCGCGAGGCGCTGGCGCGGCTGGTGGATGGGTTCGCGCGCGGACGCAGACGTCCCCCCGATCCGGCCGTCTCGTTCGCCGATGCGCTCACCGTCGTCTACCGCATTCTCTTCCTGCTGTTCGCGGAGGCGCGCGGCCTGGTGCCCCAATGGCATCCGGTCTATCGGGAGAGCTACACGATCGAGTCCCTCCGACCTGCCGTCGAGTCGCGCGCCGCACCCGTGGGACTGTGGCAGTCGCTCCAGGCGATCGCTCGCCTCGCGCATCGCGGCTGCGCCGCGGGATCGCTGCACGTCGTCCCCTTCAACGGGCGGCTCTTCGCGCCGGCGGCCGCACCACTGGCGGACTCGTTCGTCGTCGACGACAGCGTGGCGCGCGACGTGCTCCTGGCGGTCACGACGCGTCCGGGCGCGGACCGCCGCGAGCGCATCTCCTACCTCGATCTCGGCGTCGAGCAGCTTGGCGCCGTGTACGAGCGCGTGCTGGATTTCACACCGGGCGAGCCGCGGCGCAAGCCGACCGGCACCTTCTATACCCCTCGCGCCATCACCGAGTACCTCGTCCGCCGGACGCTGGCGCCGCTGGTGCGCGGCCGCTCACCGCAGGAGATCCTGTCCCTGCGCGTCATCGATCCCGCGATGGGAAGCGGCGCCTTTCTGGTGGCGGCGTGCCGTTTCACGGCGGATGCCTACGAGGAGGCGCTGATCGCGAGCGGTGAGGCCTCCCGTGCGGACCTCACGGCGGCCGATCGCGCCGGTTTCAGACGACTGGTGGCCCAGCGCTGCCTGTACGGAGTCGACGTGAATCCCATGGCCGTGCAGCTCGCCAGGCTGTCGCTCTGGCTGTGCACGCTTGCCGCCGACCGGCCGCTGTCGTTTCTCGATCACCATTTGCGGAGCGGCAACAGCCTGGTCGGGGCGTCGGCGGCGGATATGGCGCGGCAGCCGCCCGGCCGCGGCAGCCGGCGGCCAGGGCAGCCGCTGCCCTTGTTCGACGCCGAGGCGCTCGTCGCCCGCATCGGAGCGTCGGTGGAAATGCGTGCGGCGCTCGCCATGACTCCCGACGACTCAGCGACCGTCGTGAGAGGGAAGGAGCGCTCGATGGACCGGCTCGCCGGGGAGCACGGACCTCTCGCGCCGTGGCGTGTGCTCGCGGACGCGTGGTGCGCGGCATGGTTCTGGCCGGACGGCGAGACCGCGCCAGGCGGCCGGGCCTGGACGGCGTTCAGCAGCGCGCTGCGCGGCGAGGCATCGGGTCTTCCTCCCGCCGTGGAAGCACGGTGGAGGGACGCGTCCGCCAGACTCGCCGCGTCCCACCGGTTCTTCCACTGGCAGCTCGAGTTCCCCGAGATCTACTTCGACGCCTCGGGCCAGCCGCTCGAGCGGGCCGGTTTCGATGCGGTAGTGGGCAATCCGCCCTGGGCGGCGGCCCGAGGCTTGTCGGCCTTTTCCCGCGAGTCCGGCTGCTACGCGCTCCAGGGCACGGGGCACGCCAATCTGTATCAACTGTTCGCCGAGCGAATGCTCCAACTGACGCGACCCGGCGGACGCGTCGGCATGCTGATGCCGTCGGGGCTGCTCGCCGATCACGGCTGCGCGGCTCTGCGCCGGCGGCTGTTCGACGGCTTCGCGGTGGACGCCGTGCTCGGACTCGACAATCGCGACGCGCTGTTTCCGATTCATCGCGGTCTGCGGTTCTCGCTGATCACCGCTTCGGCCGCCGGGTCGACCGCCGCATTGCAGATGCGGTGCGGCATTCGCAGCGCCGACGCGCTGGACGACGTGCCGGATGCGGGATCGGTGCCGTCGGCCATTGCCGTGCCGCTGGCGCTCGTGCGCCGGTTCAGCGGCGAAGGGCTCGCCGTACCGGACCTGGAGCACGAGCGCGATCGCGCAATTCTGGCGCGCATCCTCACGCTCGCTCCGGCGCTCGCCGGCGACGATGGCTGGCGGGTCCGGTTCGGCCGCGAGCTGAACGCGACGGACGACGCGCCGAACTTCGCCGCGGCGGGCCTGCCGATCGTGGAAGGCAAGCTGCTCGATCCGTATCGTCTCCGTGTCGAAGAGGCGCGCGCCTTCATCGGCTCCGCGGCGGCGGCGCGGCTGCTCGGCGATCGCTTCGAAGGGCCGCGCCTCGGCTATCGCGAGGTGGCCTCGTCCACCAACCGGCTCACACTGATCGCGGCGATGATCCCGGCGCGCGTCGTCACCACGCATACGATTTTCTGCCTGCGCGACCGCGTGGACGAGACGCTGCAGTGGTTTCTGTGCGGGATCTTCAACAGCTTTGCCGCCAACTATCTGGTGCGCCTGCGGGGCGGCACGCACGTGCCTGCCGCCGTCATCCACCAGCTGCCGGTGCCGAGAGTGCCTCGCGAGTCCGTGCTCTTCACGCGCATCGCGTCGCTGGCGCGCGCCGCCGCAGACGACGAGGCTGCGCGCGCCGAGGTTCACGCGCTCGCGGCGATCGCCTATGGACTCGGCGAGGAAGATGTGATTCACGTGCTCGCGACCTTTCCGCTCGTGAGCGAGTCGGAGCGAACCGCCGCGCTCGCCGCGTTTCGGCGCACGCGGGATGCGATATAGTTTTTCTGCTCCATGGCCAATTACGGCTTCGCCATCGACCTCCGAAAGTGCATCGGATGTCATGCCTGCACCATCGCCTGCAAAGCCGAACACGAGATTCCGATTGGCGTGAATCGATGTTGGGTGAAGACGGTCGAGAAAGGCGCCTTCCCGGACACCCGCCGCTTCTTCTTCCCGGTCCTCTGCAATCAGTGCGCTGACGCCCCGTGCGTGCGCATCTGCCCGACGAGCGCCCTGTTCAAGCGCCGCGACGGGATTGTCGATCTCCATGGCGACAGTTGCATCGGCTGCCGCGCCTGTATGGAGGCGTGCCCGTACGATCAGCTGTTCATCGACCCGAACACGCACACCGCCGAGAAGTGCAACTTCTGCGCGAACCGGGTCGAGAACAAGCTGCTGCCGGCGTGCGTGAGCGTGTGTCCGACCGAGTGCCGGATCTTCGGCGATCTGGACGACCCGGCGAGCGAGGTCGCGCGCATCGTGCAGCGCGAGGCGTTCATGGTGCGCAAGCCCGAGAAGGGCACGGGACCGAAGATCTTCTATCTCGGCGCCGAGGAGAGTGCGATCCGGCCGGAAGCGGCGGTACGCCCGCTGTACTACCGCGAGGGCGAGGTTCACCTGCGGCCGGTGGGGGCGCCGGACGAGGATCCGGCGTCGCCGGCCGAACCGCGCGTCGACTATGACGTCCCGCATGGCAAACCGTGGGGGATCGACATGGTCCTCTATCTGTTCATGAAGGCGGTGTCGACCGGAGTGATGCTCGTGGCGGCGCTGCTCTGGATTCTGTCCGCCGAGCGAACCGCGTTGACGATGCTGGTGGCGCCCGCGCTGTCGCTCCTGTTCCTTGCCGCGACGACCGCCGTCCTGATCGCCGATCTCGAGCGCCCGGCACGCTTCTACTACATCCTCACGCGACCGAACTGGCGATCATGGCTCGTCTGGGGCACATGGTTCCTCGTCGCCCATGGCGCCATCAGCACGCTGTGGCTGGGAGCCGGGTGGCTCGGTGGGTACGCCGGCGAGGGCGTCGTCAGCGTGCTGCTGGCGCCGGCGATCGTGTTCGCGACCCTGGCGACGGCGTATACAGGCTTCCTTTTCGCCCAGGGACTTGGGCGCGATCTCTGGCAGGGGCCCCACGCGGCGATTCATCTGATCGCGCAGTCCGGGGTCGCCGGTGCCGCTGTCCTGCTCGGCATCAACCAGGTCTTTCACGTCGGCTCGCCGGACGCGTCGGTGGTGCTGGCGGCCGTGCTCTTTTTCAGTCTGCTGATGCATTTGATGATCGTCGTGTTCGAGAACCTGCTGGCCTCCAGCCCGACCCGCCATCACGAGCTCGCCCTGCACACGATTCGGCGGGGCGCGTACGCGCCGCTGTTCTGGAGTGTCGTGATCGCGGCCGGCGGCGTGCTGCCGCTGCTCCTCTATCTCCTCGCCGGCGCGGTGTCGAGCGGCGAAACGGCGATCGTCATGCTGATGGCTGTTCTCGCGCTCGCCGGCAGCGCGGCGTGGGAATACATCTGGGTGGAGGCGGGACAGTCGGTCCCTCTGAGCTGATATGGCCACGGACAGGATGACGCCCGGCTTCCGCTCCCACCCCGATCCGTCGGAGTGGGACAACTACACCGACTACGAGTCCACCAGCTGGCCGAGGAAGGAGCGGCGCCGCTACTGGATCGTTCCGTCGATCTGCTTCAACTGCGAGTCGGCCTGCGGCATCCTCGCCTACGTCGACAAGGAGAAGCTGGACGTCCGCAAGATCGAGGGCAACCCGGTGCATCCGGGCAGCCGCGGCCGCACCTGCGCGAAAGGGGTGGTCACCCCCAACCAGCTCGACGACCCCGATCGCATCCTCTATCCGCTGAAGCGGACCGGGGGGCGCGGCCAGGGGGGCTGGGCGCGCGTGACCTGGGACGAGGCGCTGACTGAGATTGGCGGGCGCATCCGGAAAGCAATCGAGGAAGGACGCCGCCACGAGCTGATGTACCACGTCGGCCGCCCCGGCGAGGACGGCTACGCCAATCGCGTCATCCAGGCCTGGGGACTCGACGGCCACAACAGCCACACCAACGTCTGCTCGTCCTCGGCGCGGCTGGGGCATTTCCTCTGGACCGGCGCCGACCGCCCGTCCCCCGACTACGCCAACGCCCGAACGATCCTGCTGCTGTCGTCCCACCTGGAGACCGGGCACTACTTCAATCCGCACGCGCAGCGGATCATCGACGCGCAGTCTCAGGGTGCGACGGTCATCACGATCGATCCCCGGCTGTCGAATTCCTCGGCCAAGGCCAATCTCTGGCTGCCGGCGTATTCGGGTACCGAAGGCGCGCTGCTCCTCGCGATCGCACGCATTCTGCTGCACGAGGATCTGTTCGACAGGAAATTCGTGCGCGACTGGGTCAACTGGCGCGACTACCTGCAGGCGCTTCATCCCGGCCGGCCGGAGACGTTCGAGACCTTCGTCGACGTCCTGAAGGAGGAGTACGCGCAGTTCACGCCGGAGTTCGCCGCCGCCGAAACCGGCGTCGCCGCGGAACGCATCGTCGAAGCGGCACATGCGATCGCCCGCGCCGGCAGCCGCTTCGCCACGCACAGCTGGCGCGCCGCCGCGGCGGGCAACCTGTGGGGCTGGCAGATCACGCGCTGCCTCTATCTGCTGGTCGTCCTGACCGGCAGCGTCGGCACCGTCGGCGGCGTGAACCTGCACGTGACGAACAAGTTCGTCCCCAAGCATCCCAACCCGCCGCCGGCACCGGAATACTGGAACGAGCTGCTGTTCCCGCGCGAGTTCCCGCTGTCGTTCCACGAGCTGAGCTATCTGCTGCCCCACTTCCTCAAGGAGGGGCGCGGGAAGCTCGACGTGTACTTCACCCGCGTCTACAACCCGCTGTGGACGAACCCCGACGGGTTCTCGTGGATGGAGGTGCTGCAGGACGAGCAGAAGATCGGCCTGCACGTGTCACTGTCGCCGACCTGGAGCGAGACGGCGTGGTTCGCCGATTACATCCTGCCGATGGGACTCGGCACCGAGCGCCACGACACGATGAGCCAGGAGACGCATGCCGGGCAGTGGCTCGGGTTCCGCCAGCCGGTGCTGCGGGTCGCGCGCGAGAAGGCAGGCGAGACGTTCACCGCCACGCACGAATCGAATCCCGGAGAGGTGTGGGAGGAATCGGAGTTCTGGGTCGCGCTCAGCTGGAAAATCGATCCGGACGGCGCCCTCGGCATCCGCAAGTTCTTCGAGAGCCCGTATCGTCCCGGCCAGCCGATCACGATGGACGAGTACTACGGCTGGATGTTCGAACACTCCGTCCCCGGACTGCCCGAGGCCGCGGCGAAAGAGAGTCTCACGCCCCTGCAGTACATGCGCAAATACGGCGTGTTCAAGGTGTCCGAGAACACCTACAGCCGTGACTTCGAGAAGAACGGCTTCAAGACCCCGTCCGGCAAGCTCGAGTTCTACTCGAAGACGCTGGCCGACTGGGGCTGGCCTGAACATGCGATCCCGCGCTATGTCCCCGGCCACGTGCACTGGCGCGACCTGAAGCGGGAAGACGGAGAGTTCGACCTCCTGCCGAATTTCCGGCTGCCGACGCTGATTCACACCCGATCGGCGGTCAAGTGGCTGTACGAGATCTCGCACAGCAATCCGCTCTGGATCGCGACCGCCGATGCGTCGCGCTACGCGCTTCGCACGGGCGACCTCGTCAGGGTCCGGACGCGAATCGGGTATTTCGTGACCCGCGTCTGGGTCACTGAGGGGATCCGGCCCGGCGTGCTGGGCATGTCGCACCATCTCGGCCGCTGGCGACTGAACGAGGATCTCGGCGGCGCGCGGAACGCGACGGCGCTGGTCTCGATCGCGCGCGATCCGGGCGGGCGCTATCGCATGCGCCAGCAGCACGGCGCGCGTCCCTTCGAGAGCAACGATCCGGACAGCGCCCGAATCTGGTGGAGCGAGGTCGGCGTTCACCAGAACCTGACCTTCCCGGTTCAACCCGATCCGGTCAGCGGGATGCACTGCTGGCACCAGCGGGTCCGCCTCGAGCGCGCCCGGCCCGAAGATCGGTACGGGGACATCGAGGTCGACACGGAAAAGGCGCACCAGGCGTATAAAGAATGGATGCAGTTGACGCGGCCGGCGCCGGGACCTGACGGGACCCGTCGTCCATCCTGGTTCGACAGACCGCTTCGTCCGGTAGCGGCCGCCTACAAGCTGCCTGCGGCGATCGGCTGATGTTTCGCGACCACCGCGCCCCGCTGTGGGTGATCTGGGGCCTCGTCGCCCTGTTCGGCGTCGTCCAGGCGTCAGCCTGGATTGTCGCGGGCGGCATCCCCACCCGTCCGCTCGTCCTCGTCCAGGTGATCACCGCCTGGATCGTGATGCTGCTGCTGGCGGCGCTGGCGACGCAGCGCCTCGGCACGCTCGCCGAGCGCATCCGGGCGCACGAGTCCACTCACCAGCAGAACCTCGGCGAGATCGAGCAGCTCCAGAACCACAACGCGATGCTCGAAATCATCGCCCGATCGGTCGACGTCACGCTGGCGTTCCAGGGCCTGGCGGCGCGGCTCTCGCACGTCGTGCCGTGCGATCGAATCGGGCTCGCGCTGCTCAGCGAGGACGGCGACGAGTTCCAGACCTACACGGCACGGGTCTCGGAGGAAGAGCGCCGCAGCCGTCCCCGTCCGGAGATCGTCTTCAAGGTCGATCGCACGGTTCTCGGCGGCGTCGTCCGCTCGCGCGAAGCGCTGATCGTGCCCGACGTGTCCGCCGCCGCCGCCGATTTCCTTGACGCCAACGTCCTCCATACGTCCGGCTTCGGCTCGGCGCTGATCGTGCCGCTGGTCTCGAAAGGGCGCGCGGTCGGCACGCTGAACCTCGTCCAGCGCGCCAGGAACGCGTATCGCCCCGAGCACGTCCGCGCGGTTCAGCCAATCGCGGAAGTGTTCGCCGTCGCGATCATCGCCCAGCAGCTCCAGGTGTCGCTCGGCAAGTACCGGACCATGGAGGCGATGTCGGATCTGACGCTGTCGATCGCGGCGGAAATCAACAGCGCGCTGCAGATCATCATCGGGCACTGCGATCTGCTCGATCGCGCCTATCCGGACCCGCACCTGCAGCGCGACCTGGCGACCGTCATCGTGCAGGCGCAGAGAATCGCCGGGCTGCTCGAGAAGATGCGCTCGGCGGCGCACGAGCGGATGAAGGAAGTCGAAGCGGCGGTGGAGCAGGCGGGAATCCCGTCGAGCCCCGAGGCGTTCGTGAACTCGCGTCCCTTCGAAGTCTAGCCGCGGGGCGGCCGCGGCCTACCCGCCGGACCTCGTCAACGCGAGGGTGACCGTCACCGCCAGCAGCACGAACACCATGACGGTCGTCGCCACGAAGAACCAGTCGCGCATCCTCACGTACACCACCAGCGAGACGACGACGCGCAGGATGGGCGTTGCCATCAGCACCATCAGCCCCAGCGTGAGCATTGCGTTCGCGAAGCCGGATGGCCCGGCGGCCATCCATGCGGCGAGCCCGGTGGCGAGGCAGGCGGCAGAGGCGATCACGCCGGCCTGGAGCAGGCGTCCGAGCACCAGCTCGAGATGCTGCAGGGTCGCCTCGCTCGTTCTCACAGCAGCGCCTTCCTGAAATACAGCAACGACACGGCGCCCAGCACGACGGCCATCAGCGCCTTGAGCCACTTGGCGCGGGCGCGGCCGCCGAACCACAGGCCGGCGCGCGACCCGGCCAGCACGCCGAGCACCGCCGCGGCCGCGGTCGGCGGATCGACCTGACCGCGGGCGTAGAACAGCGGGAGCGACGCCGCCGCGGTCACGCCGATCATCAGCGCGCTCGTGGCCGCGGCGGGACGCAGCGGCACGCCGCACCAGGCGTTCAGGATCGGGACCTTGAGGATGCCGCCGCCGATCCCCAGCGCGCCCGAGACGGCGCCGGCGATCGCGGACGCGCCGAGCGCGACCGGCAGGCGCTTCACGCGGTAGGCCACGTCCCGGCCGGACTCGGCTTCGAAGTAGCGGCCGCCGAGGATGCCGGTGTCGGCGTCGGCGTCGAGCACGTTGCGCTTCTCGAGCCGCGTCACCATCAACGCCGCGATCACGGCGGTCACGACCGCGAAGGTGATGTAGAGCGTGCCCGGCGAGAGGCGTTCGACGGTGATCCCGGCGGCCAGCCCGCCCGCGGCGGACGCCACCTCGAGCACCATGCCGAGGCGAAGATTGATCGTATTGCGGCCGGCGGCGCCGGCGGAGACGGCGCTCGACGTGGCGATCACGGTCATCAGGCTGACCGCGCGGGCGATCTCGAAGTTCATGCCGAGGCCGGCGTTCAGGAACGGCACGAGGAACACGCCGCCGCCGATGCCGAGGAGCGACCCGAGACCGCCTGCGACGGCGCCCGCGCAAACGACTGCGGCGGCGAGTAGCAGGGTCATTGTGGGTGTATGATTTTTTCCGGCGGGATAACTCGGGAATTCTATCGCATGTTCCAACGATTTTTCGACGAGGGTCTCGCGCAGGCGTCGTTCCTGATCGGCTGCGGCCGCACCCGACAGGCCGTGGTGATCGATCCGCGGCGCGACGCCGCGATCTACACCGCCGCGGCAGCGCAGCACGGCGCCGCCATCGTCGCCGCCATCGAGACCCACGTGCATGCCGATTTCGTCTCGGGCGCGCGCGAACTCGCCGCCTCGGGCGCGCGCGTCATCACCGGACCGTCATCCGGCGTGCGGTATCCGCATCAGCAGGCCGGTGACGGCGAGACGCTCGCCGTCGGCGACGTGACGCTCACGTTCCTTCACACCCCCGGACACACTCCCGAACACATCTGCATTCTCGCCGCGGCGCCCGGCCAGCCCGCGCGGCTGTTCACGGGCGACCTGCTGTTCGTCGGCGCCGTCGGGCGGCCGGACCTGCTCGGCGACGAGCAGACGGCACGGCTCGCGCGCGATCTCTTCACGTCATTACAGCGCGTCATGCAGCTGGACGACGACGTCGAAGTGCATCCGGGACACGGCGCCGGCTCGCTGTGCGGGGCCGGCATCGGCAAGGAGCCCTCGTCGACGATCGGCCGCGAACGGCGGCAGAACGCGCTGCTGCACCACACCGATCGCGACGCCTTCGTCGAGGCGGTGCTCGGCGACATTCCGCCGACCCCTCCGTACTTCGCGCGGATGAAGCGCGTCAACGCCGAAGGGGCAGCGCTGCTCTCATCCGTGCGCGGTGCCGGCACGCTGCCGGCAATCGCCCCCGCGGCGGTGGCGGCGCTGGTTGCCGACGGCGCCGTGCTGATCGACTTGCGCTCCGCCGGGGAATTCGGCACGGCGCATCCCGAAGGGGCGCTCAACATCGGGTTCGGTCCGAAGATCGGCTACTGGGCCGGCTGGGTGGTACCGCCCGACGTACCGATCGTGCTGCTGGCGGACGATCCGGCACAGGCGCCGGAGGCAGCGCTGCAGCTGCTGCGGATCGGCCTCGATCGGGTCGAAGGAACGCTGGCGGGCGGGTTCGACGCATGGTCGCGCGCCGGTCTGCCGGTGGCGGCGATCGACCAGGTGTCGGCCGCCGAACTGCGCGACGCGGTCGGCCGCCGCGAGCCGATGCAGCTGATCGACGTCCGGACGCCTCGGGAGTACACGGCCGGCCACGTCGACGGCGCGATCAACGTCCCGGTCGGAGAGATCCTCTCGCGCAGCGGCGAGCTGCGGCGCGACGCCCCGACGGCGGTCATGTGCGAAGGGGGCTTCCGGTCCGCGCTGGCGGCGTCGCTGCTCCAGCGCGAAGGGTTCACTCATCTGGCGAACGTCGCCGGCGGCATGGCGGCGTTTCGCGAGGCGGTGACGAGATGACGCGAGTACTGAACGATCCGCTCCGCTCCCGGCTGGACGCGGTCATTCACGCCGGGCGCCTCGACCGCGTGCCGGAGCTGGTGAAGGCGATTCTGGTGGACTCGATGCACTGCGGCTCCCTCGCGGTGCCCGACAGTTTCCGCGCGCCCATCGAAGGGACCTACGCGCGGCGCCTGCTGCATCGCGATCCTGACGGGCAGTACACGATGGTGGTCATGACGTGGGGTCCGGGACAGAGAACCGCGCTGCACGATCACGCGGGCATCTGGTGCGTCGAATGCGTGGTCGACGGCCGCATGGAGGTGGCCCAGTACGACCTGCGGGCGGAGCACGACGGACGCTACGAGTTCACCGAGCGCAGCCGGGTCCTGGCCGGGCGCGGTTCGGCCGGCTGCCTGATCCCGCCGTTCGAATATCACACGCTGGGGAACGCCGCCGACACGCCGTCAATCACGCTGCACGTCTACGGCGGCGAGATGGATCACTGCCACGTCTTCGAGCCCGCGGACGACGGTTCCTATCGCCGCGTGCGGAAAGCGCTCGCGTACCATAACTGACGCTCGGCGGCGGGGCTCTATTGTTTTCGCTCTGACAGGTTCTTCGGCGATCGCTGCGTCAGCACGTCGATCATCCCCTTGGCGGCGGACGGCACCGCGATCGAGCCCTTCACGATCTCGCGGGCCGCGATCTGGCTGCCGTAGACCAGGGTGTTCGCGTCATTGTCCGGACGGAGCGTCGATCCTTCGAGCGAGATGCCGGCGAACAGGCCGCGCGACCGCGAGTAGCTGAGCATCTCCGCCTTCATCTGGACGTCGGTCGCCGCCGCGGCGGAACGCCCCTTCGGACCGGCCGCCGCCGCCGCGTCGACCCCCAGCTTGACCTTGCTGCTCAGGACCGAGGTCGCGCCGCGGTCGTTCATGATCAACAGCACGTAGTCGGTGGACTGGCCCCCGAGCTGGAACCCGATGCTGCCCCCTTCGAGCGCCATCAGCGTCGGCGCGCTCCACGGGCCGGTGAAATCGTCGCCGGTGCGGCAGGTCATGGCGCCGCGGCCGTACGTGCCGCCGACGCCAACCGCGAACTTCTTCACATCCGGGAACACCACCACGCACTCCGCCTTGTCGAGCAGGTCCTTGGGAATGTCGTCGGGGATGTCGATGATTTCCTTCAGAACGGTGGCGCAGGCGCGGAGCCGATCTTCTTCCTTGCCTTGCGCGCCGAGGCTCACGGAGAGGCCCAGCACGGCGATCAGGACTTTCTTCATGCCCCAAGTCTACCGTTTCTCTCCGGCGGCGTGGAGCTTCAGCACCGCGTAGAGCGTGGACATGATCGGCGTCGGCACGCCGCGCGCCGCGCCGCGCCGCACGACCGTGCCGTGCAGCGATTCCACCTCGATCGGTTTTCCCTGCTGCAGATCGATCAGGAGCGACGATCGCATCGACCCGGGAATCCTGTCGACGTAGGGGACGATGCGCTCCACCACGTCGGCGGCGACCGGCACCCCCTCGGCGCGCGCCACCGCCTCGATCTCGCGGGAGCCGGCGAGGAACATCGACCTGACGAACGGGTCTCCCCAGATCGGCCCGATCGGCAGCCGCGCGGCGCCGGTGAAGCCGGCGAGGGCGGCGAGAAAGATGAACTTCTCCCAGATCGGCACGCGTCCGTCTTCGACGGGAAACGACTGGATGTCGGCGGCGGCGAACGCCTCGTGGATGCGCCTGACGCGCTCGCTCATCCGCGGCAGGTCGCCGAACGCCTCGCCGAACACGATGCGGCGGTGATCGCCCGTCTGCACGATCAGTCCGGGCGCTTCGAGCGCCGTCGCGATGTAGGTGGTGCCGCCGAGCGTGCGCGCTTCGCCGGCGATCGCCGCGACTTCCCCGGGACTGTCGACGCCGTTCTGCACCGTCAGCACCGCGGTCTCCGGCCCGAGCAGCGGGGTCAACCGCGGCAGCGCGGTCGGATTGTCGTAGGTCTTGACCGCGACGAGCACGAGATCCACCGGCCCGATTTTCGCCGTGTCCTCTTCGGCGCGGCCGCGGACGGTGAAATCGCCGAGGGCGGCGCTCCGGATTTCGATGCCGCGCTCGCGGATCGCCTGGAGGTGCGCGCCGCGCGCGATGAAGGCGACCTCGTGCCCCGCCCGCGCGAGCCTCGCGCCGTAATAGCCGCCGACCGCGCCGGATCCCAGAATGGCGATTCTCATGTCTTCTTCGAATACCAATACACCGGAAGCCCGACGGCAAGAAGCGCCAACCCCGCGACGGACTCGCGCGGACGCTCGATCAGCGTGTTGAGCACGACCGCGCCGGACGCCGCGATGTAGACGATCGGCACGATCGGATATCCCCACACGCGGTACGGCCGCGGCACGTCGGGCCGCAGCCTTCGCAGGCGGAACACGCCGAACGCGCCGAGCGCGTGCAGCAGCGTCGACGCGAACATCACGTAGGTGAACAGCTGTTCGTAGCTGCCCGACAACGCGAGCAGCGACGCCCAGCCGCCGAGCGCGACCAGCGCGACGTGAGGCGTGCGATAGCGCGGATGGACGGCGGCCGCCGCCGGCAGGAACACGCCGTCCCGCGCCATCGCGAACAACAGCCGGGCGCCGGCGAGCACCGCGGCGGCGTTGCAGCCGAGCGTCGACACCAGGACCGTCAGCGCGACGAAACTCGCGCCGCGGGTCCCCGCCAGCACCGAGGCCGCGCGCTCCGCCACCCGCGTCACCCCCTGCAGCTCCGCCATCGGCAGCGTGTAGAGGTACGCGACGTTCACGATGAGATAGATCGCCGTCAGCAGCGAGATGCCGATGATCAGCGCGCGGGGCAGATCCCGCCGCGGGTCCCGCATCTCGCCGGCAATCCAGGTGATGCAGTACCACGCGTCGTTCGCCCACAGCACCGCGATCATCGCGACGCCGAAGGCCGCCAGGGGCCGCGGCACGCTCGGGACGACAGGCGTCCACGCCGGCGAGACATCGGCGGCGATCAACGCCAGCACCGGCAGCGACGCGAGCCCGAGCACCTTGGCGATCGTCAGCAGCACGTTCGCCGCGTTCCCGCTCCGCACCCCGACGTAGTTGATCGCCACCAGCGCCGCAATCGACACGATCGCGACGATCTGCGCCGCCGACACCGTCCAGGTGCCGAGCGGCGTCGGCGCCGACCACAGGATCCGCGCCGTCGACAGCGAGGGGGCGAAATAGCTCAAATAGTCGGCGAACCCGACCGCCACAGCCGCGATCCCGCCGCTGAAGAAGATCAGCAGCGCCGCCCAGCCGTAGAGGAACGCGACCATCGGCCCGAATGCCTCGCGCAGATACACGTAGACGCCCCCGGAGCGCGGGAACATCGCCGCCATCTCGGCGTAGGTGAGGCCGGCGCTCAACGCAATCACCCCCCCGGCGGCCCAGGCCAGGAGGATCAGCGCCGGCGACGGCAGGGCGGAGGCCATCGTGCCGGTCGTCAGGAAGATGCCGGACCCGATGACGCTGCCCAGCACGAACAGGATGCCGGACCGCAGGCCGAGCGCCCGGACCAGCCCCTCCTCAGGGAGGGCCGCGCCGGCTGCCGGCGTCGTCAGCGGGGCTGCCACAGCGGCGACTTTAGCAGCCTTTCAGGGTGATAGAATCCGCAGTCTTATGGCCGCCCGCCTTGCCGGCTTCATCGTCGTCGCCATCGTGACGTCCACCGTGATCGCCGGCTTGATTGTCGGCGCGCAGCGCGACGACAACAGCGGACCGGTCGATCTGATCGTCCACAACGCGAAGGTGTATGCCGCCGACGATCTCGGCACCATGGCGGAGGCGGTCGCGATCCGCGGCAACAAGCTCCTCAAGGTCGGCAGCGAGCGCGAGGTGATGCGCTACCGCAAGCCGCAGACCACGGTGATCGACGCCAAGGGAGCCGCCGTGCTTCCCGGGTTCGACGACGCGCATGCGTCGCTGGTGGCCGGCGGACTGTCGCGCGAGGCCGTGCAGCTGTTCGGCGCCGCGACGCTCGACGACATCCGCGCGCGGATCGAGGCCTGGGTGGCGGCGCGCCCCGACGCGCCGTGGGTGACCGGCGTCGGCTGGTCCATCGACTCGGTCAGCGAGCCGACGCGCGCGCAGCTCGACGCGATCGTCTCCGATCGTCCGGCCCGGCTCCTCTCGCAGGACGGCCAGACGCTGTGGGTGAACTCGCAGGCGCTCGCACTCGCCGGAATCGCGCGCCGCACCGCCGCGCCGGCGCACGGCGCCATCCTGCGCGATCGCCGCGGCGATCCGACCGGGGTGCTCAAGGGGACGGCGATCGCGCTGATCGACAAGGCGGCGCCGAAGCCGACGCGGGAAGAGCGCGCCAAGGCGCTGCAGCTGGCGATTCGCGACGCGCAGCGCCAGGGGATCACCAGCGCGCACGATCTCGGCGCGTCGCCGGGTGACATGGACCTCTACGATGCCGCGCGCGAAGCCGGCCTGCTCGGCCTGCGGGTGTACGCCGCGGTTCAGGCGGAGCGCACCGCCGCAGCGGATCTCGACGCGATCGCGAAGCGCTACCCCGACGACCCGCTGCTGAAGACCGGCCTCGCGACCATCGCGTTCGACGGCTCGGTCGAGTCCCAGACCGCCGCGATGCTGTCGCCCTACGCGCCCCGCGGCAGCGGCGACGGCGACGCGGCGATGACGCCGGAGCAGCTCGCGGCGCTCGTGGCCGCGCTCGACACCCGCGGCTGGCAGGTCGCGATCGACGCCGCCGGCGACCGCGCCGTCCGCGCCGCGCTCGACGCCGTTGCCGCCGCCGCCAGGAGCGGTCAGGCGAAAAAGGCGCCGCGCCATCGCATCGAAGGCGTGGCCACGGTGGCAGCCGAGGACATTCCGCGTTTCGGCGCGCTCGGCGTGATTGCGTCGCTGCAGCCGCTGCACGCGACCGGAGATGCGCTGCTCACCTGGAGCAGGAATCTCGGCCCGGAACGCGCGGCGCTCGGCTGGCCGGCACGCAGCCTGAGCGCGGCAGGCGCGCACCTGACCTTCGGCACCGATTGGCCGCGGCTGCCGCTCGCGCCGCTCGACGGCCTTCGCGCCGCCGTCCGGCGCCCCGACCTGCACGCGCCGGAACAGCTGACGCTGAAGTCGGCGATCAACGGCTGGACGTCCGGCGGGGCGTGGGCGTCGTTCGACGAGCACCGCAAGGGCCGGCTGCGGGCCGAGATGCTCGCCGATCTCGTCGTCCTCTCGAACGACATCTTCGCCAGCGCCGCGAACCTCGCCGCCGCGGAAGTCGTGATGACGATCTTCGACGGCAAGATCGTCTACCGGCGCCCCTCGTAGGGGCGCACGACGGCGCCGCCTTTCATCACGAACCCGACGCGCCGCAGCGCGCCGATGTCGCGCGACGGGTCGCCGTCGACCGCAATCAGATCGGCCAGCAACCCGGCTTTGACCGCGCCGACCCTGTTCTCCATGTGCAGCACGCGCGCCGCAATCGAGGTGGCGCTCTTCAGCGCATCGCTCGCCGTCATGCCGTAGTTCACCATCAGCTCCAGCTCGCGCGCGTTGTCGCCGTGCGTGAAGACGCCGACGTCACTGCCGCTCAGGATCGTCACGCCGGCATCGAGCGCCGCCTTGAAGCTCGCGCGCTTTCTGGTGATGCCGGCGGGTTCCTGGCCCTCCCCCTTCTTCCAGCCCGCGTACTGTGCGGTCGCGTCTCCGGCGGCGAGTGTCGCGCACAGCGCGACGCCGCGCTCCTTCATCAGCTTGAACACTTCCGGCGTGCCGGCATCGCCGTGCTCGATCGTCTCGATCCCGGCGACGACGGCGCGGCGCATGCCCTCGGGAGTGCTCGCGTGCGCGACGACCGGACGGCCGCTGCTGCGCGCCGTGTCGACGATCGTCGTCAGCTCGTCGACCGAGAACGTCGGCGCCGCCTCGCCGCGCGCGCCCCAGCGGTAGTCGGCGTAGACCTTGATCCAGTCGGCGCCGTGCCCGATCTGATCGCGGACGACGCGGACGAGCGAGGCGCCGTCCGCCTCTTCGGCGCCCTGCGGCACCTGCCACTGGAGCGCGAACCCCTTCGGTCCGTAGCTGCCGGTCGCCACGATCGCCCTCGTCGTCGTCAGCAGCCGCGGACCGGGAATGATGCCCTGATCGATCGCCTGCTTGAGCTCGACGTCGGCGTAAGCGGCCCCTTCGGTGCCGAGATCGCGGACCGTGGTGAAGCCCGCCATCAACGTCGCACGCAGGTGGTTCGTCGCCCGCGCGATGCGCAGGCCGAGGCTCTCGTGAAGCACCTGATCGTTCCACGAGGTCTCGTTGTACGGGTGGAGCAGGACGTGCGAATGCCCTTCGACGAGACCCGGCAGCAGGGTCAAGCCGGGAAGGTCCACCACGGCCGCGGTGGGATCGGTCACCGTGGCGATTGGCCCGGCGGCATCAATCCGCTCGCCGCGAACGCGCACGCCCCATCCCTCGTGCATCGACTCGCCGTCGAACACCCGCGCGGGCCTGATGACCGTGACGGCGGCGGCGGGCTCGCGCGGAGGCGTCCGCTGGACCTGCGCGCCGAGCGCGACCGGGATGAGACAGAGCGACGAGAACAGCAGCCGTCCGCGCATGACCGCTCCTTCAGTACTTGAGGATGGTGTCGACCACGTAGCGTGACGCGGGCTTCGACGGATCGTTCAGCGAGCGCAGCAGGACGATCTCCGCGGATTGTCCCGGAACGATGATGCGCGGCGACGGCGCCTTGGAGAAGTCCGGAAGGTCGACCTCCTGCCCCTCCGTCATCTCCGGATCCCAGAGAGGCGCGGCGACGAGCCCGCGGGCATCGATGGTGCGCAGCGCGCCGTAGGTTCGCAGGTCTCCGAGGTCGCCGATGTTCGCCTGCACCTGGATGCGGCGCTGTCCGTCCACCGGGCGGACGCGGCGATTCGCGGCGATGCCGATATCCGCCGTGAACGGCGGCACGCCGCTGCCGGCGACGACCGTCGCCTGCCGCACGAGCACGTAGAACATCCGCGATTCGTTGAATGGCAGCTCTTCGTAGCGCTTCGGGTTGGCGCGTTCGACGCTGCCCGTGGCAAGCGCGTCGAGCGCCGACAGGATCGCGACGAAGTTCATCCGGACCAGCGGTGGATCCGGCTCGGCGGACGGGAACGGACCGGTCTCGATCAGCACCACGGGCGTGCCCCAGAGCGTGAGATTGTCGCCGAAGGCGCGCACCTCGAACTCGTCGTCATAGCGGCCGATCTGCCCCGACGCGAACGGTTCCAGGGCATCGCGGATGACCGCGCAGAGCTTCTTCGTGAGCCGGCGGCCCGCGTTCTCCGAGCGCGGCTTGTCGTATGCCACCGACAGCAGGGAGATCGACGCGGGCTTGGGCGGATCGCCCACCGACGTGCCCCATCCCTGGTTGTGCAGGTTGAAGCCGACTTTCGGATTGAAACGATCCCGAACCGCCTTCAGGACGCGCCCTTCGGGCGTCTGCAGGCCGAGGGCGTCGCGGTTGATGTCGATGCCCTGCGCGTTGCGCCGCTGGAACCGCTCCGCGCCGTCCGGATTCAGCATCGGGACGACGTAGAGGGTCAGGGACGACAGGATCCGCCGGACCGCGGGGTCGGTCCGGTGGCGCTGGAAGTATTCGAACACGTCGAACAGCGCCGCCGTCGCCGTCGGTTCGTCGCCGTGCATCTGCGACCAGAGCAGCACGCGATACGGGCCGGTGCCGACGGTCACGAGATTGATGGAGCGTCCTTCGAGCGACGACCCGGCGCGCTCGAGAATGAAGCGCGGGTCGGACCGGGCCAGCGCGGTGAGGCGGCGCTCTACGTCGGCATGATCGAGCAGCGGCGGCACGGGGGGAGAAACGCGTTCGGCGTCCCAGATCGCCGCCAGATCCTGCGGTGAAATCGGCGTGGCGCGTTGAGCCGCGGTCGTGAGCACCGAAAGAACCACGATCGCCGCCGTCCCAAACGTCCGAAGCATGACTCCTCCACGGCTCACTGGCGGTCATTATCTGCGAGAATGACGCGTGAGGACACGGTGTTCAGCCCGCCATCGGCGACTGCGTTCGACGCGCTCACGTCGCTGACGTCCGCGGGGGTCTACATGATCGTCGCGCTGGCGGCGCTGGCGCAGGCCCCTCATGACGCGCGCGTCCGCGTGTTCTTCGCGGTCGCGCTCGCCGGCATCGCCCCGTACTGGATCACCGCGCAGATCTGGGTCTGGGGATGGCCCAAGGCGTTGAGCAAAGGGGCGGTGGTGTTCGTCGTGCTGTCGCTGATGATGGGCAGCGTGGCGCTGTTCCACTTCACGCAGGTCTTTCCCTGGCGGCGGCCGTGGATCAAGGCCTACGGCTCCCGTCTCTGGGCCGCCTATGTCGTCATTCCGGCGCTCACCGCGCTGGTTGCGTTCATCACGCCGAGCTTTACCCGCGGCGGATCCGGAGGGTTCGGCGCGGTGTCGCCGGGGCTGACGGTGCTGCTGCTGCTCGCCGCCGTCGGGTCTGCGATGACGATCGTCGTCGCGCTCGGCATCATCGTGCCATTTGCCGGCCTGTTGTCGCTCTACAAGAGCTTCCTGGTGGCGCGCACGCGCGGCATCGAGTCGGCGCGCCGGACCACCCTGCTGATGCTCGTGAGCCAGCTTGGCGGCGGCGCGCTGACGATTCTCGTGGTGCCGCTGATGCGTCTGATGACGCCGTCGGGCCCGCTGGTGACGATCGCCTCAGGCCTCCTGTTCGCCTGCGCGATGCTCATGCCGCTCGCGTTTGCGATCGGGGTCTGGCGGCTGCACGTGCTCGAGCTCGACATCGACGCGCTGCCTCAGTAACGCAGCCGTACGAGCGTCGGCGCGCCCGCGGCAGGAGTCCGGCGGGGTCGACCTCATCGTCTTCTCCCGGACAGGATCGCAACGACGAACAGCACGGCCCCGGCGACGATGGCAAACGCGCCGGCGCGCAACTGCGCCGGCGTGGCGCCGAACAGAATGGCCAGGGCAATCAGGATGGCGAGCACCGGGATGACCGGTCCGAGGGGGAGCCGCATCTGCGGCTCCGCCACCACGCCGGCGAAGCGCGGCGTTCGCAGGCGCAGCGCCGCGGCGCAGGTCGCGACGTAGACGATCAACCGGCTCACCGCGCTGGCCTGCGCCATGGTCACGAACGACCCGGTGGTGGCGAGGATCAGCGAGACCGCGGACGTGAACACGATTGCGACCACCGGCGTGCCGAACCGGTCGCTGACGCGCGCGAAGATGCCCGGGATGTCGCCGTGCTCGGCCAGCGCGAAGAGACTGCGCGAGCCGGAGAGCGCCTGTCCCATGTTGTTGCCCAGCGTCGACAGTACGGCTCCGAGCGTGATCACCGCCGCGCCGGTCGCCCCCATCATCAGCGCCGAGGCGTCGGCGAGCGGGGTCTTGGAGTCCGGCAGCGACGGCAGCACGCCGAGCGCGACGACCTGGGCCAGCGTCAGCACGATGGTGACGACGACCAGCGTCATGATCAAGGCGAACGGCACCATCCGCCGCGGATCCTTGGCCTCCCCGGCGGGGACGGGGATCACTTCGTAGCCGCCGAACGCGAAGATCAACAGGAGCGCGCTGCGCGACAACTCGCTCGACGAGGGCAGCCCGTGCAGCTCGAATCCGCCTGGTCCCAGCTGTGTCAGGCCGACGGCGATGAACAGGGCGAGCGGCACGAGCTTGCCGATGGTCAGCGCGTTCACGACCCACGCGCTCTGACGGATGCCGACGATGTTGATCGACGCGAGCGCGACGATGATGGCGGTGAGCAGCGCGGTTCGCATCGCGCCGGCGGTGACCGCGGGCCAGTAGAATCCGAGCGAGGCGACGAGCACGTTGATCACCGACGCCCAGCTCGTGGCCCTGGTGAACCACTGCATCCAGCCGACTTCGAACGCGGCGAAACGTCCGAACGCGGCTTTGGTGTAGAGATATGGTCCGCCGGTGGAGTCGAAGCGGCTGCTGACTTCGGCAAAGGTCGCGGCGATCAGCAGCGAGGCGAGGCCGACGGCGACGATGAGGAACGGGCTCCACCCGCCGACGATCGCGGCAAGCGCCGCCGGCATCGCGAATACCGCGCCGCCGATGACCTGGTTGACGCCGATCGCGGTCAGGTCCCAGCGTCCCAGCTCGCGGCGAAGTTGGCTCACCTCGAAGTCTTGTATCATATTCTCCCCGAGGGGCTTCGCCCCTCGCGGATCTCGTCGTCAGGGCTGCCATGGAACACGTCGTCGTCAAACCCCGCGACAACATGCCGGAGGGCGCGTCCACGCTGCCGGCGAAGTACTACACCGATGCGTCATACCTTGCCGCGGAGCTCGACGGCCTGTTCGGCAGGATGTGGTTCCACGCGGGACGTTCGGAAGAAGTCGCCAGGGCGGGGCAATATTCCATCCGCGAGTTGAACGGCTACAACATCGTCGTGACGCGCAACGCGCACGGCGAGGTGCGTGCGTTTCACAACGTCTGCCGCCACCGCGGCACGCGGCTCTGCCCCGAGACCGCGGGACAGTTCCCCGGCAGCATCCAGTGCCCGTACCATGCCTGGACCTACGATCTCGACGGCGCGCTGATCGGCGCGCCGCACATGAACGAGGTGCCGCACTTCCGGCGTGCCGACTATCCGCTGCTGCAGGTGCATGCCGCGGAGTGGGACGGCCATGTCTTCCTGAACCTGTCCGCCGATCCCGCGCCGCTCGCCGACCAGCTCGGGCCGCTGATCGCGAAGTTCCGCAGCTGGAACATGGGCGAGCTGCGCCGCGGCCACCGCATCGTCTACGACGTGAAGGCGAACTGGAAGCTGATCATCCAGAACTACAACGAGTGCCTGCACTGCCCGAACCTGCACCCGGCGCTCAACAAGCTGTCCCACTATCTGAGCGGAGAGAACGAGCCGTTGCGACCCACTTACATGGGGGGCGTGATGGATCTGCAGCCGGGTGTCGAGACCCTGTCGATGGACGGGACCTGCCCGCGCGCGATTCTGCCCGGCCTGTCAGCCGAGGACGCGCGGCGGGTGTACTACTACTGCATCTTTCCGAACATGATGCTCAGCCTGCATCCGGATTACATGCTGACGCACACGCTGTGGCCGATCGCGCCCGATCGGACCATCAACGTGTGCGAGTGGCACTTCCAGCCGTCCGAGCTGGCGCGCCCCGGTTTCGATCCCGCCGATTGCGTGGAGTTCTGGGACATGACGAACAAGCAGGACTGGTACGTCTGCGAGCTGTCGCAGGCGGGCATCAGCTCACCTGCGTACATCCCCGGCCCGTATTCGAACCGCGAGGATCTGCTCTACGCATTCGATCGCTTCATCGTGGAGTTCCATAGCGGCGCCGGCCGCTGAAACAGCGGCCTCGGACGCGCGGAGGCATGCATGAGCGCAGTCCGTCATCGATACTGCTTTCTGTCGTGGTGCATCCTTCTGTGCCTCGGCAGCGCGGTCTACTCGGCCGCCCGGGCGCCGGTCATCTGGAACGATCGCCAGCTCGATGACTGGGCAACGCCGGTTGCCGCACTCAAGGTGCGCCCCTCCCATTACAGCCGATCCGAGTACTACGCGATTGCCGGCGACAACCTCCGTACCTATCCCGTCTACCGGCCCGATCGAGAGCCACCGGGATACTGGGAGGCGCTTCAGAAGAAGAAGCCGGAGCCGCTGGTGGATGCGGCCGCCATCCGCTCGACGAAGGACTGGATTGCCGCCGGCGGGCGCGCGTTCAGGGACCTCGACGATCCACTGAGCCGGACCGATGATCCCGCGCTGATCGCCCGCGCCCGCGATCCCGTCACTTTCGCCAACGTGCCCGGCCTCGCCGACGGCACCGTCTTTCAGCCGCGTTGGGTCGTCACCGATCGCGGCCTGATGCTCAGCAACCTGGCGTGCGCAACGTGCCATCGCCGAGTGAATGCCGACCGCACGATCGACTATGCAGGACCGCTGGCGCCGGTTCCCGACGGGTTCGGCGCGATTGGCGCCGATGGCGCCTTTCGTCTCAATGCTGTCGCCTCGCAGCGCGCGTTCGGGGGGGAGAGTTTCGGCGCGACCGTTCGGCGCCTGTTCGAGACGCCGTGGGATCCGGATCCGAGACTGCAGGCTCTGGCCGCGCTGTCGCGCCAGGAAGCCGCGGCATCGTTCGGCAACCGCCAGGGCGTGATCCCCAGGCCCAACGGCCATCCCTGGCACGGCGCGCGTGTGCCGGACCTGCACGTGCTGCGCTACAGCCGCTACATCGACGCCACCGGCACGCACCGCCTTCGCGGACCGGAAGACGTCGCCCGCTACGCGGCGCTGATCACCGGCGCCGACCCGATGGACTTCGGCTCGCATCGCATGCTCAGCGATGAGCAGCGTCGAATGAAGACCCGCTTTGCGGACGAGGTGTTATACGCCATTGGCGTGTACCTGCTGTCGCTCGAGCCTGCGAGGAATCCGAACCTCCCGCCTGCGGATCTCGTCAAGCGCGGCGAGCAGGTGTTTCGGCGGGAGAAGTGCGGCGCGTGCCATCCGCCGCCGAACTACACGACCGGCGAGCTGACGCCGGCGCTCGGATACACGGTTCCGCTCGATCATCCCAATTTCAGCGACGTGCGGGATCGGAGCGTGGGCACCGACCCCGGCCTCGCGCTGCGCACGCGGAAGGGCACCGGCTTCTACAAGATCCCCTCATTGCGGGGGGTGTGGAGCCGCCCTCGGCTGCTCCACGACGCGTCCATTCTCACGCTCGAAGAGCTGTTCGATCCGGCGCGTCTCGAACCGGACTACGAGCGAAAGGGGTGGAGCCCTCCGGGGATGACGACCGGTGCGGTCCCGGGCCTGGAATTTCTCACGACACTGAGCGCCGAGGACAAGCAAGCGTTGATCGCGTTCCTGCGAACGCTGTGAACGCTCCGAACGCGCATTACGCCGGTGGTGTCGCGGTCTTCCGCGCCGGGTTGAAGAACGGCGTCTTCACCACCTTCGCGGTCACGCGGTGACGAACCGCCTCCACGGTGATCTCGAACTGCAGCTCCGTGCCAGGCGCATGGTGCGGACGATCGACGGTGGCGAGCGCGATCATGCGCTTCAGCGTGGGTGACCAGGTCGTCGACGTCGCTTTCCCGACCTGGCGGCCGTTGCGATACACCGGGACGGCGGCGCGGGACGCGGTTGCCGCGACGGCGGGCGCCAGGCCGGCCGCGTCATACAGCTTCTCGACTTCGTTCCAGTCGATCTCCAGACCGACGACCTGGCGGTCGGCGCCGCGGCGATGCTCGTCGCGCAGCGCGCGCTGGCCGATGAACCGCCCCTTGTCGAGGCTCACCAGCTTCCCCATCCCGAGCTCGAACGGGCTGTAGGCCTGGGACGCGATCATCGCCTTGCGGCTGCTGAAGAAATCCACTTCGATCAGCAGCAGCCCGGCTTCTATGCGCGCGACGTCGAGCGCCAGCATCCCCGCGGGTTTGATGTCGAACGGCCGTCCGCCCTCCATCAGCGCGTCGAACACCGCTATCGCGCGGTTCGCCGGCATCCAGATCTCGTACCCGAGATCGCCCGTGTAGCCCGTGCGCGAGATGTCGACGTCGACTCCCGCGATCGTGCCGCTGGTGACGCGGAAGTACTTGAGCCTGTCGATGTCCGCGTTCGCCACCGCGCGCAGCAGGCGCGCCGACGTCGGACCCTGCAGGGCGAGCGCCGCGACTTCCTCGGAGATATCGTCGATGCGCACGTCCATGCCGGCCGCGTTCAGCGTGAACCAGCGCAGGCTCGGGTCGGCGGCGGTCCAGCGGAACGTCTGCTCCGCCAGCCGCGACACCGTGCCGTCGTCAATCACCTTGCCGTGCTCGTCGCACCACGGCGTGTAATACACCTGACCGACCGCCATCCTGGCGACGTCGCGCGTGATCAGCCGATCGACCAGCTTCGCCGCGTCGCGCCCCGTGATCATGTACTTGAACAGCGGCGAGACGTCGATCAGCGCCGCCGCGTTGCGGATGGCGTTGTACTCGTGCTCGTGATGGCTCTCGTAGGCGCTGACCGTGTAATAACCGGACCACTCGCGATAGTTCAGGCTTTCGCAGAGGGCGAGTGTGCGCTCGTGAACGGGTGTTCCGATCGGCATGCCCGCATTGTAGTCCGGCCACCGGAGCGACACCCGCCGACCGAGCGCGCACCCTCGCCGCCGCCGCCGCAATCGGATAGTATGCCGCTGTGCGGCCGGCCGCTCGTCTCCTCGCGCTGCTCCTGGGCAACCAGACCCGGTCTGCCGGGTTGTCGTAGTCCCGCTAACCGCTCTGCGCCTTCCGAACCTCGAACCTCGGATCTCGAACCTCGAACCTCGGACATCGAACCTCGGACATCGATCGCATGAGCACCACCTACGACGTCATCGTGATCGGCGGCGGACACAACGGACTGGTCAACGCGGCCTATCTCGCGCGCGCCGGGCGCAAGGTCCTCGTGCTCGAGCGGCGGCACGTGCTCGGCGGCGCCGCCGTCACCGAAGAGATCCACCCGGGCTTCAGGTACTCGGTCTGCTCCTACGTCGTCTCGCTGCTGCGCCCCGAGATCATTCGCGATCTGGACCTGCCGCGACACGGGCTGGAGATCCTGCCGCTCGACGGCACCTTCACGCCGATGCCGGGGGGCAACTACCTGTGGCGCGTGAACGACCACGCCAGGACCCGCCGCGAGGTCGCGCGCCACTCGAAACTCGACGCCGAGGCATACGAGGAATACGGCAAGGCGATGGTCGAGATGGGACGGTTCGTCAAGCCGATCCTCAACATGACCCCGCCGGATCCGACGTCGCTCGACCCGCGCGGGCTGATGGATCTCCTGTCGCTCGGCAGGCGCTTCCAGTCGCTCTCCGATCAGGACAAGTACAACCAGGTCCAGCTCATGACGATGAGCGCGGTCGACTTTCTCGATCAGTGGTTCGAGACCGACGTGCTCAAGGCGACGATGTCGGCGTCGGGGATCATCGGCACGTTCCTCGGCGTGCGCTCGCCGGGTACCGCGTACGTGCTGCTCCACCACTACATGGGAGAGATCGACGGCGCCTTCCGCTCCTGGGGCTTGTCGCGCGGCGGCACCGGCGCGATCTCGAATGCGATCGCCTCCGCCGCCCGCGAGGCAGGGGCCGAGATTCGCGCCGAAACGCCGGTCTCGAAGATTCTCGTCAAGGACGGCGCGGCGGTCGGCGTCGTGCTGGAAAACGGCGACTACTTCACCGCCAACGTGGTCTCGTCGAGTCTCGATCCGCGGCAGACGTTCTCCAGGATGGTGGGGGAGGAGCACCTGCCGGCGGAGTTCGTCGAGGACGTGCGCCGCTACAAGTTCCGCGGTTCATCGGGAAAAGTGAACCTCTCGCTCGACGCGCTGCCCGACTTTACGAGCATGCCCGGGCCGGGCCCGCACCTGCGCGGCGCCGTCTCGATCTCGCCGAGCGTCGACTACATGGAGCGCGCCTACGACGAGGCGAAGTACGGGCGGTACTCGCGGCGGCCGTACATCGACATGGTGATCCCGAGTCTCACCGACCCGTCCGTCGCGCCGCCGGGCAAACACGTGATGTCGTGCTTCGTGCAGTACGCGCCGTACCACCTGAAGGAAGAGGGCGGCTGGGACGCGCATCGCGAGGCCTTCGGCGACACGGTGATCGACACGATCGCCGAGTACGCGCCCAACATCAAGGACATCATCCTGCACCGCCAGGTCCTGACGCCGCTCGACATCGAGCGCGACTTCGGCTTGTCCGAAGGCAACATCTTCCAGGGAGAGCTGACGCTCGAGCAGCTCTTCTTCCTGCGTCCCGCCCCCGGCTGGGCGCAGTACAAGACGCCGATCCGCAACCTCTATATGTGCGGGTCCGCAACCCACCCCGGCGGCGGCATCATGGGAGCGCCGGGGCGCAACGCGGCGCTCCGCATCCTGAAAGAGACGGGACGGAAGTGATGACGCACGACACGGTCATCATCGGCGCCGGTCACAACGCCCTCACTGCCGCGTACTATCTCGCCCGCGGCGGACGCAGGCCGCTGGTCCTCGAGCGGCGTCACGTGGTCGGCGGCTGCGCGACGAGCGAAGAGTTCGCGCCGGGATACCGCGCCGCGACGCTGGCCCACACCATCGGTCCGCTGCGGCCGTCGATCGCCGCCGACATGCAGCTCGAGCGGCGCGGCGTCAGGTTCGTGCGTCCCGATCCCCGGATCGTGGCGCCGTCGGGCGACGGCAGGACGTTGGTGTTCTCGACCGACCCCAGCCGCACCGCCGAAGCGATCCGGCCGTTCTCCGCGAAGGACGCCGCCAGATACGCCGACTTCTGCGGCGCGCTGTCCCGCGCGGGCGCGTTCCTCGGCGGACTGCTCGACATGACGCCGCCGTCCATCGACGCGCCGTCCAGGGCGGAGCTGTGGGAGCTGCTGAAGGCCGGCCGGCGATTCCGCGCCCTCGGCAGGAAGGATTCGTTTTCGCTGCTGCGCTGGGGACCGATGGCGGTCGCGGATCTCGTCGCCGAATGGTTCGAGACCGACCTGCTTCAGGCCGTCGTCGCCGCCAGGGCCATTCACGGCGCCGCGATGGGGCCATGGTCGGCGGGCACAGGCGCACTCCTGCTGCTCGCCGCCGCGTTCGACCGCGCGCCCGGCGGAAGCAGCGTCACGGTGGCGGGCGGGCCCGGCGCGCTGACGCGCGCGATGGCGGACGCCGCGCGTGAGGCCGGCGCCGAAATCCGCACCGGCGCCGGGGTCCGCGAGATCGTCGTGAAGGACGGCGCGGCGGCCGCCGTCGTGCTCGACGACGGCACCACGATCGCGGCGAAGACGATCGTGTCGGGCGCCGATCCCCGGCGAACGTTCCTGACGTTGATCGATCCCGTGGAGCTCGAGCCCGTCTTCATGACGCGCATCAGGAACTATCGCGTGCCCGGAACCGTGGCGAAGGTCAACGTCGCCTTGCGCGCGCTGCCCGCGTTCACCGGGCTGGCTGGCGATCCCGCCGTCACCCTGCAGGGACGGGTGCACATCGGGCCGGGCATCGACTACCTCGAGAAGGCGTTCGATGCGTCGAAGTACGGCGAGTCGTCCACCGCGCCGTTCCTCGACGTCACGTTCCCGTCGATTCACGATCCCAGCATGGCCCCGGCGGGGCGGCACGTCATGTCGGTGCACGTGCAATACGCGCCGTACAGACTGCGTTCGGGATCGTGGGCGGCGCTCGAGGACGCGCTCGCCGCCACCGTGCTGAGCACCCTCGAGCGGTACGCCCCCGGCGTGACGTCGCTGGCCGAGCACCGCCAGGTGATCACACCGCTCGCGCTCGAGCAGGAATTTGGCCTCACGGGCGGGCACATTCATCACGGCGAGCTGGCGCTCGATCAACTCTTCACGATGCGGCCGACGCTCGGCTGGGCCAGTTACCGCACGCCGATCGACGGCCTGTTCCTCTGCGGATCGGGGACGCATCCGGGCGGCGGCCTCACCGGCGCGCCCGGACGCAACGCCGCCCGCGAGGTCCTGAAGTCCGCCCCGCGAACCGCGCGCGCATAGAATAGCGGCCTCATGCCGCGGCCCCTCGCACTCGCCACGCTGGTCGTGTGTTGCGTGGCGCCGGGCGCCTTCGGCGGCGAGTCGCCGATCGGCAGTATGCGCCTGCCGCTGCCCGCGGCGGAGCTGGCCGCCGCCCTCGGCATCCAGCGTGTCGACCCATCGACGCTCCCGGTCGACATCGTTCGCCTCGCCTTTGCCTCGCCCGATCAGGCGAGCCCGCCGGAAACGGCCGCGCGCGCGAAGCTCACGCAAGCGCTGTCCCGGCGCGGCGCGGGCGACCTGGTTCCGCTGCCGCTCTCGCCGCAGCTCTGGCGCGACCACATCCTCGGCGGGGACGTCCGCGACGAAGAACTCGCGGCGCGGATCTTCTCGCGCCGCACCACCGCGCTTCTGTACCACGGGCTGCTCGGCGTCGACCGCGAGACGCTCGCCTGGATCGAGAAGCATCCGGCCGTCGTTCGATCGCTCGCGGCGAACGCCGGAGCCGCGGCGGTGTTCGCCGGATCGATTCGAATACGCAGCGGCGCGATCGAAACGCCTGGTGACGATGCGCGCGAGGTGTGGCGCGGAATCGTCGGCGCGGATCCGGCGCAGTCCGCGGCATTCATCAGCCGCCTGTTCTCGGCCGACGGCGGCGCCCTGGCGGCGTTCTACCACACCATCGTGCGGCTGGATCCGGCGCGCCAGGCCTTTGCGATCGGCCGGCGCGGCGAGCCGCGGCGGGTGGAACTCGCGACCGCCGTGCTCGACGCCTCGAACGCTCCCGGAGCGGCGTGGAGCAGCGAACGGCCGTTCGTGCGCCCGGACGTCGATCTGCTGCTTCTCCTGCGAACGATCGCGGTCGACGAGCGCGGCGCCGCACGCCCGCCGGCGTCCGGCGCGCTGTGGTCGAGCGTGTTCGGCCAGGGCTCAGGCGGCCGCGGCCCGGTCGACGCGGCGTGGCTGGCGCGGCACGTGTTCGGCGGCGCGCCGGGAAGCGCGCGGCGCCGGCTCGAAGCCATCCGGTTCGCGCAGCAGACGTTCGGGAGCACGCCGGCGGCCAGCGAGGATCTCGCGGTCGTGCTGCGTGAGCACTCCAGGTTCCCGATGTTGATGAGAGTCCTCGAGACGTTCGGCGAACGGGAACCCGCCGCCTACGCCGCGGCGGCTCGATCGGCCGGCGCGCTGGACGGCGACACAGTGGCGATGACGGTGTTTCAGTCGTCGCTGGCGATCGTGGACCAGGCGCGGCGGTCGCGAACGATCGACGACCGCGAGGCGCGGACGCTCGGACGATCGCTGGTCCAGGCGGCTGCGCAGCGCGACCGCCGCGGTGCGATGGCAGCGTGGGTCGGCGACGCGCTCGTCCCAGCGCTGCGGCGGGCCGCCGGCGACGCCGCCGGCAACGTCCGCGATGCGGAGCGCGACGTTCTCGCAGGACTCGCCGGCCGCGCCGGCGTGCCGCCGATCGCGGTCAGGTGGGAGGACGCGGAGTACGTCGCCGACGTCGCCCCGGCGGAATTGCGGCGGCTCACGCGCATCCGGCGGCGCCAGGGGGAGATACCGCTCGACGCGGCGCTCGCGCGGGCGCGGAAAGGAGATGCGCAGCCGCTGGCCGCCAGCCTGTCCGCGTTGGTATACGCCTGCGCGCTCGGCGACGCGGACGGGGCGCCGGTGAACGCCGGTGCAGTCTGGCGGCGCCACCGCTTCAGCGGCAGCATCGCCGGCGACGGCGGCTTGCCGACCCCGTGGCGTCTGGCCAGCGAAGTGTTCGGCGCGGACGGCTGGCATCTCGCCGGATCGCTGCTGCGGCTCGATCTCGCGCTGGCGCCGCTCGCGCTGCGCCGCCTCGATACGACGGAGATGCCGTCGCCGTCGCAGGTCAGCGCGAGCGATCGGCGGACGCTGGCGGCGACGATCGCATTGATCGAGCCGCAGCGGCTCACCGATGCCGACCGCGACGCAATCGCGGCGGCGCTCGCGCGCGGGGGCGAGCGGATCGGGCGGCTGCCGGGCGCGCCTGACGATCTCGAACGGATCGCGCAGGACGCGGCGCTGTCCGGCTGGCGGCGGAACGCCATCGCATGGCTGCTGACCAGCGACCCGCAGCGCGTCGCCGGTGCGTTCACGCTGCTGGAGCAGCTGCGCCTCGGCGCGGGAGCCGGCGCGGACGCCTGGGGCGCATCATCGTTCCCGCTCGACGGCTGTCTGTGCGTGCGGTGGCCGGGGGCGGTGCCGTGGGAGGACTACGCCGGACGGCCGTCGACCGGGCAGCTCGGCACGCAGTTTCCGGACGTGATGCTGCGCACCGCGGCGGTGCTGGCGAAGCACCAGCTGCCCGCCCTGCTCGCGAGGGACGTGGCGGCGTACGCGATGCAGGACGTCCTCGATCGCGCGCGCACCGCGTACTTCGACGATTGGCTGCCGGTGGCGCTCGCGGTGCGGGAGCTGCCCGAGGATCGGTTCATCGACTACGTGGCCGCGCTGACCGTTGCAGGGCCGCTGACGCCGAGAGGCGCGCGGTGATCCGGCCGTTCGCCGTGGCCGCCGCGGCTGTCGCCGCGCTGGCGATCGGCGCCGGCGCGCAGCAGAGCGCGACGATCACCTCGCCTCTCGACGGCGGGTATCTGACCGGCCCGGTCCGCCTCACGATTGCGTTCGAGCCGCTCGACCTCGCCGCCAGGGTGAAGCAGGTCCGGTGGTTCGCCGACGGGCGTCTGGTGTGCACCGCTGAAGCGCCGCCGTTTGCCTGCGACTGGGACGCCGGCAGCCGGATCGAGGAGCACGTCATCCGCGCGGTTGCGGTGCTCGCCGGCGGATCGCAGCTGGTCGCCAGCGCCCGCACCAAAGGCGTCGAGTTCGCCGAAACGGTCGACGTGGACGTCGTCCAGGTCACCGCCGTCGTCACGGATGCGAGCGGCCGCTTCGTGACCGGGCTGCAGGCGGCGGACTTCCGCGTCTACGAAGACGACCGGCCGCAGCGGCTTACGACGTTCCAGGTCGAGAACATTCCGCTGGAGCTGGTCGCGGCGATCGACGTGAGCTCCAGCATGACGGAGGCGCTGCCGGGCGTGAAGCGCCACGCCACGCGATTCCTGTCGCAATTGCGCGGCACCGATCAGGTGACGGTGCTCGGGTTCAACGACAGCATCTTCACCCTGGCCCGCCGCTCGACGGATCGCGCCGTGCGCGAGCGCGCGGTCGCGCGGCTCGCCCCGTTCGGCGGCACGGCGCTGTACGACGTCGTCATCCACGCCTTCGACCTGCTCGGCCGCCAGGCCGGCCGGCGCTCGCTGCTGGTGTTCAGCGATGGCGAGGATCAGTCGAGCCGCGCGTCGATGGCGGCGGTGCTGCAGCGCGCCGAGGCTTCGGACGCGACCGTCTACATGATCGGCCAGGGGCGGGCACTCCGGGCGCCGGCGCTGCAGCAGTTGATGCGGAAACTCGCCGAGGGCAGCGGCGGACGGGCTTTTTTCTCCGGCAACGACGCGCGGTTGGAGGCGATCTTCGAGGAGATCGTTCAGGATCTGCGGCATCAGTATCTGCTCGGCTACCCTGCGCCGGACCACGCGCGCGACGGCGAGTGGCACCGGATTCGGGTCGAGGTCCCGGGGCGCGACTACGCGGTGCGGGCCCGCCTCGGTTACCGGATCGCCCGCTCCGATCCAAAGTAGACTCACCGCCATGAAGGGCCTCGCCGTCCTCGCCGCCGCGCTGCTTCTCGCATCGGCGCCGGGGCAGGACCCACAGCAGCCGCCGCGCACGACCTTCCGGTCGTCGGTCGATCTGGTCCCCGTGGACGTCAGCGTCATCGATCGCAACGGCCGGCCCGTGCCCGATCTGAACGCCAGCGACTTCACGCTGGAAGTCGATGGCAAGCCGCGGCGCATCGCCTCCGCGCAGTTCATCGCGGTCGAGCGCGCGGCCGCGGAGGCGCCGCCCGCGCCGCGCGAGTTCGACTCGAACAGCGGCGCGAGCGGCGGCCGGCTGTTCGTGCTGGTGATCGACACCGGCAACATCTCGGCCGGCGGCGGCAGGCCCGCGATCGAAGCGGCGAAGCGTTTCGTGGGGCGTCTCAACCGATCGGATCGCGTCGCACTGGTCACGATTCCCGGCGCCGACGCGCAGATCGACTTCACCGCCCATCACGCCCTGGTGCAGACCCTGCTGGAGCGCGTCGTCGGGCAGGCGACGGAGCGCTCGGGTCCGCAGCGCGTCGGCGTCGCCGAGGCGCTGGCGTTCCAGCGCGGCGATCAGATGACGACATCCTCCGTCGTGGATCGGGAGTGTTCGACCGACCTGATGTCGATCACCCGGGAATCGTGCCTGCAGTTGCTGTCCAACGAGGCCGAACAGCTGTTGTCGATCTCGCGCGAGCGCACGCGCAATTCGATGACCGCGCTGCGCTATCTGTTCGAGCGCCTCGCCACCAGCGACACGCCGAAGACGATCGTGTTCATCTCGGAAGGACTGCTCATCGATCGCGAGATTGCGGACATCAGCTGGGTGGGGCCGCGCGCGTCGGCAGCGCACGTCGCGCTGTACGTGCTGCAGGTGGAGCCGCCCGAGATGGACGCCTCCTCGAGCCGCACCTCGCCGTCCCGCGGGGCGGACCGCGAGATCCTCCGCCGCGGCCTCGATCAGCTCGCCGGCATGGCGCGCGGCGACGTCTTCCGTGTCGTGGCGAACGCCGACTTCGCGTTCCAGCGGCTGGCGCTCGAACTGTCGGGATACTACCTTCTCAGCTTCGAGCCCGAGCCCGGCGACCGCGACGGCCGGCCGCACCGGATCAGGATCGACGTCCGCCGCGGCGATCTGCTGCTGCGCTCGCGGCGCGAGTTCAGCGTCGGCGCGACGGCAGCGAAGTCGTCCGGCGATCTCGTGCTCGACACGCTGCGCGCTCCGCTCCTGGCCGGCGACATCCCGATGAAGGCGACCACCTACACCTTCCGGGACACGGAATCCTCGCGGCTGAAGGTGATCCTCGTCACCGACATCGACCGGTCGCTCAACGCCGACGGCGCGCTGGCGCTGGGCTACATGATGTTCGACGACAAGGGCAAGCTCGTCACCAGCCAGCTCGAGCCGGCGCTGCAGAACCCGATCGATCCGCGATCGAAGATCCAGAAGTACATCGGCGCCGCAATCGCCCCTCCCGGCACCTACACGTTGAAGATCGCGGTCGTCGACGCGAACGGCAAGCGCGGCAGCGTCGAGCGAACGCTGGTCGCCAGGATCAATGCCTTCGGCCAGCTGCACGCCACGGATCTGTTGATCGCGGACAACACCGTCCGCGGAACGGACGGTCTGCCTCCCGCCGTCGCCGCCGACTTCACCGGTGACGAGCTGCACGCGTATCTCGAGCTGTTCTCGGAGGTGCCCGAGCAACTGCGCTCGGCGACGGTCGTCATGGAAGTCGCGCCGAACGAGGGGTCGCGCGCGCTCGACAGCACCGCGGCGCGCCTGCAGCAGACGCCGGAAGCCAATCGCCGCGCCGCCGAGGCGGGCGTGCCAATCGGACTGCTTCCGCCCGGGGAGTACGTCGCGCGCGCCGTGGTCTCGGTCGGCGGCCGGAGGGTCGGGCAGGTCGTCCGGCCCTTCCGCATCGCGCGCGCCGCGCGCACGCTGACGGCGCCGGGGGCGACGAACGCGCCGCTGCCCGCGTCCACGACCATCGCGTTCTCGTCGCGAATCGAGAACTTCGACAAGGCAGCGGTGCTCACGCCGCAAGTGCTCGGATTCTTCCTCGACCGGCTGAGCGCCACCGCGGCGGCGAGCGCGGCGGCGGTGAAGCCGGCGCTGGCCAGCGTCCGCGCGGGGCGGTTCGACGAGGCGATGACGTCGCTGGAGCGGGCGGGCGACGATCAGCTCGCGGCCGTCTTCCTGAAGGGGATCGTGCTCCTGCACCGCGGCGATCTCAATGGCGCGCTGGTCAGGTTCCGCGAGGCGCTCCGCCTCGACTCCGAGTTCTATTCGGCGGCGTTCTACCTCGGCGCCTGCTACGCCGCCGGCGGACGCGATCGGGAGGCGGCGGGCGCGTGGCAGACGTCGCTGATCACCGAATCGAGCGCGCCGTTCATCTTCACCCTGCTCGGCGACGCGCTGCTGCGGATGCGCGACGTCGATCAGGCGATCGACATTCTCACCGAGGCGCGATCGCTCTGGCCCGCGAACGACGACGTCGCGCTGCGCCTCGGCACCGCGCTGGTGATGGCGAACCAGCCCGGCGAAGCGGTGAAGGTACTGGAGCCGTACCTCGCAACCCATCCGGCGGATCACGAGCGTCTGCTGCTCGTGCTGCGCGCGCTCTACGAAGCGCGAAGCTCCGGCAAAACGCTCGCCACAGCGGACGGCGACACCGCCCTGTTCAATCGCTACGCCGACGCCTATGCCGCGGCGAAGGGGCCGCAGCAGGCGCTGGTCGATCAGTGGCGCAGATTCATGCAGAAGTGAGCAGTCCTGGAAACGCCGGTCCGGTTCAACCCGGCCGGCCCCTTCCCGGTCTAAGGGAGCATGAGGTCGATCACACGCCTGGCCGCGGCGGCCCTGGCCGTGGCAACCGTCGCCGGAGCGGAGCAGCAGCGCTCCGCCATCCCGGCAAAGCCCGACGACAAGGCGATCCTGCACGTCCTCAACCGGACCGGCTTCGGGGCGCGGCCCGGTGACGTGGAGCGCGTGCGCGAAGAGGGGATCGCCGCGTACATCGAGCGCCAGTTGCGCCCCCACAGCATCGACGATCGGGACGTGGATGCCCGCCTCGCGGCGCTCGAAACGCTGCGGATGTCGCCGCGCGAGCTCGCATCGGGGTACTTCATACCGGCGCTCGACGCGCGCCGCGCCGCGAACGCGCGCCCCGCGCCCGACACCATGACGATGGACGCGCCGCCGGCGCGGACGCCTGAAGAGATGCAGGCGGCCCGCAAGGCCCGGCAGGTGCTGGTCGAACTCTCGGAGCAGAAGGTCCTCCGCGCCGCCTTCAGCGAACGTCAGCTGGAGGAAGTGATGGTCGACTTCTGGTTCAATCACTTCAACGTGTTCGCGGGCAAGGGGGCGACGATGAATCACGTCACCGCCTACGAGCGCGACGCGATACGGCCGCACGTCTTCGGCAGATTCCGCGACCTGCTCGGCGCCACCGCGAAGAGCCCGGCCATGCTCTTCTATCTCGACAACTGGCAGAGCGCCGGACCCGCGGCTCGCCCCGGCGGACAGCGCGCCGGGCTCCTGACCCGGGGCGGTCAACGGCGGCCGCAGCGCGGTCTCAACGAGAACTACGGCCGCGAGCTGATGGAGCTGCACACGCTCGGCGTCGACGGCGGCTACACGCAGCAGGACGTCGTCAACGTCGCGCGCGCGTTCACCGGATGGACGATCGATCAGCCGCGCCTCGGCGGCGGGTTCCGTTTCGACGAGCGGCTGCACGACGGCGGCGAGAAGGTGGTGCTCGGCCGCACCATCAAGGCCGGGGGCGGGCAGTCGGATGGCGAGCGCGTGCTCGACATCCTCGCATCGCATCCCTCGACGGCGACGTTCATCGCGACGAAGCTGGTGCGGCGGTTCGTCGCCGATACGCCGCCGCCGGCGCTCGTCGCGCGTGCCGCCGGGCGGTTCCGCGACACCGGCGGCGACATCCGCGAAGTGGTCCGGACGATCCTGACGTCGCCGGAGTTCTTCGCGCCGCCGGCGTACCGGGCGAAGGTGAAGACGCCGTTCGAGTTCGTGGTGTCGGCCGTGCGCGCGACCGGGACCGATGTGTTCGAAGCGGAGCCGCTGGTGCAGGCGGTGCGTCAGCTCGGCATGCCGCTCTACATGTGTCAGCCGCCGACCGGATATGCCGATCGCGCCGACGCGTGGGTCAATACCGGCGCCTTGCTGAACCGCATGAACTTCGCCCTGCAGCTCGTCAGCGGCCGCATGCGCGGCGTACGCCCCGGCAGCGGCGCGGCCGGGGCCGCGCTCGGAGGGGACGTGTCGGCGGCGACCGCCGCGACGATTGCGAAGGCCGCCGATCCGCGGCAGACCGCGGCGCTCACCCTCGGTTCTCCGGAGTTCCAGCGGAGGTAGCCATGCTGTCCAGACGCGTGTTCATGAAGAACGGCGGGCTCGCGCTCCTCAGTCTGGGCTTCGCGCCCGCCTTCCTGGAGCGGACCGCCGAAGCGGCCGCCGCGCGCCGCAAGATCCTCATCGCCATCTTCCAGCGCGGCGCGGTGGACGGTCTGAACATGGTCGTGCCGTTCGGCGAGGGGGAGTATTACGCCGCCCGCCCCAGCATCGCGATCCCGCGGCCCGGCGCCGACGACGGGGCGATCGATCTCGACGGATTCTTCGGCCTGCACCCGCGGCTGGCGCCGCTGAAGCCGCTGTGGGACGCCCGGCAGCTCGCGATCGTCCACGCGTCGGGGTCGACCGATCCGACGCGATCGCATTTCGACGCGCAGGACTACATGGAGACGGCGACGCCGGGCGTCAAGAGCACGCAGGACGGCTGGCTCAATCGTTGCCTGCATGCGCGCGAGCACGCCGAGGCGACGCCGTTCCGCGCCGTCGCGCTCGGCGGCCAACTGCCGCGCGCGCTGCACGGCACCGCGCCGGCGCTGGCGATCTCGCAACTCGGGCAGTTCGGGATCCGCGCCGGCCAGGCGACGGACACGATGCAGGCGTCGTTCGAATCCGAGTACGCCGCGGCGGCCGACGCGGTGCTGAATCGCACCGGCGGACAGGCGTTCGACGCGGTGCGGATGCTGAAATCCGCGGACCCGGCGAAGTATCGTCCTGAGAACGGCGCCGACTATCCGCGCACCGGCTACGGCGAGGCGCTGCGCCAGATCGCGCAGTTGATCAAGGCGGACGTCGGCCTCGAGATCGCGTTTGCGGAGGCGGGAGGCTGGGACACCCACGCCAACCAGGGAGCGTCGGCCGGCGAGCTGGCGCGGCGGCTGGATGATTTCGGCCGCGGCATCGCGGCGCTGACCCGCGACCTCGGCGATCGGATGGCCGACGTGGTCATCCTCACCATGAGCGAGTTCGGCCGCGCCGTCGCGGAGAATGGAAACCGCGGCACCGATCACGGCCACGGCAACGCCATGCTCGTCATCGGCGGCGGCGGCGTGCGCGGCGGAAAGGTCTACGGCCGCTGGCCGGGACTCGCGCGCGAGCAGCGCTACGATGGCCGGGATCTGGCGGTGACGACGGATTTCCGCAGCGTGTTCGCGGAAGTGGTCCGCGGCCACCTCGGCGTCACCGATACACGCCGGATCTTCCCCGGATTCACCAGGCCGGAGGCCCTTGGCGTGATCGGCCGCGGATAGCGGGGAGTCAAGCCGGGCGCCGGCTCTCGGCTCGGATCCGCGGCTCCGGAATCGGATAATCTGGTCGTGCGTGAGTGGTGACTTCGCGGCGGCGGCCGTCTGGGGGGTGGCACTGCTCGTCCTGGTGGTGATCGCGATCGCCGTGCTTTCCGGCGACGGCGGCGGTCGCGGATCCTCGGGGGTCGGGCCCGCCGCGTCCGGCGCGATATACGATCTGCTCAATCAGGACAAGCGCAACGCCATCGAGCTCATCGTCGAGGAGAAGGCCGCGGCGCGCGATCCCGAAGACGCGGACGGCAACCTGCCGGATCTCGACCAGCCCACACGCTTCCGCTGATGCGCATCGTTGAACTCCCGACACCAGCCGTTCTGATCGACTCGTCGCGGCTCACCCGGAATCTCTCGCGCATGCAGGCGATGGCGAACGCGCGCGGCGTCCGGCTGCGGCCGCACGCCAAGACGCACAAGTCCACGGCAGTCGCGGCGCTGCAGGTGCAGCGCGGCGCCGTCGGCATCTGCTGCGCCAAGCTCGGCGAAGCGGAAGTGTTCGCCGACGCCGGGATCAACGACATCCGGCTGCCCTATCCGCTGCATCCGGTCAACGCGGATCGCGTGTTCGCGCTGGCGGAGCGCGTCACCCTGTCGTTCATCGTCGACGATCCTGCGGTGGCGCAGGCCTGGTCCGACCTCGCCGTCGCCCGCGGCCGCCGGCTGGAGATCCTGATCAAGGTCGACGTCGGCTTTCACCGCTGCGGTATCGATCCGGACGCGCGGTCGGCACCGGGGACGGTGCGCGCGATCGCGTCGATGCCCGGACTCGTGTTTCGCGGCCTGCTGAGCCACGCCGGGCACGGCTACGGCGCCAGATCCGAGCGCGAGGTCCGCGACGTCGCGATCCGGGAGGCGGAAATCCTTCGCGACCTCGCCGCCGCCGCGCAGATCCGGTGCAGCGAGATCAGCGTCGGCGCGACGCCGACCGCGCGGTTCTCGGTCGACGAGGACGGCATCACGGAGATCCGTCCGGGGAATTACGCCTACTTCGATCGGACGCAGGTCGGGCTGGGCGCGGCAGCCTGGGACGACTGCGCGCTCACCGTGCTCGCCCGCGTCGTCAGCCGGCCGGCGCCGGAGCGGGTGATTCTCGACAGCGGGAGCAAGACGCTGACGAACGATCTCGCGCGCGGCTTCAGCGATATGCCGGGATACGGCGCCATCCTGCGCGACGTGCTGGCCGCGGAGCCGGACGTGTCACTCGTCGTCGAGCGCCTGTCGGAGGAGCACGCCAACGTGCGCGTGCTCGAGGGGGACACGCGGCTGGCCACCGGCGGCCTCGTCCGCATCGTCCCGAATCATTCGTGTGTCGTGTCGAACCTGGTCGACCACGTGTGGCTGGTCGACGGCGACGAGGTGATCGAGCAGGTGGCGGTGGCGGCGCGCGGCCGGATCACGTAGAATCGACGTCCCATGGCAAAGGATCTGCCCGGCGAAGCGCTGGGTCTCGTCGAGACGCGCGGGCTGGTCGGGATGATCGAAGCGGCCGACGCTATGGTGAAGACCGCCAACGTCGTCTTCGTCGGCTGGCAGAAAGTGGACGCCGGTCTGGTGACCGCGATCGTCCGCGGCGACGTCGCCTCGGTCAAGGCGGCGACGGACGCCGGCGCGGCGGCGGCGCGGCGCGTCGGCGAACTGGTGGGCGTTCACGTCATCCCTCGTCCCGCCGACGGTCTCGACAAAATCTTCCCGATCTCCTAGCAGCATCCGTTCACGACGCGCTACGCGGTGGGCCGCGCTCGGGGCCGCGGTTTGCGCCGCCGTGTCTTCGCCCGCGCGCTGAGCTCGCGGAGCGCGTCGCCGCCGGCGAGCATCAGCAGCGGCTGCAGCGGATCGCGCAGCAGGTTGTAGACCTCGCCCTGCGCGGTGCGGCCGTACACGTCGCGGCCGTCGGTGAGCAGCGTCAGCGGACCGCCGCCGCCGATCGTTTCGAACAGGCGGACGCCGAATCGCGCACGCAGCGTCTCGAGCAGGCGGCGAAGTTGCGCGGCCGACACGCCCTGGCGCCGCAGCTCCGCGAGGACGAGCAGCTCCAGCAGATCGACCGGCGTGTAGCGGCGCTCGGTGTAGCCGCCGCGCGCCGTCCGCCTGGGCGCGATGTGCGCTGCGAACAGCCGCTTGTCGTCCCACCACTGGAGCTGCCGGGCGGTCAGGCCGGTGAGGTCGGCGACCTCGCGCGACGTGTACGTGTTCTTGAGCTGCGTCACGTCAGATCAACGCTTCCACTTGTCTGGCGCCGTCGAAGTCTTTCTGCGTCAGCCCGCCGGCGCTGTGGGTGGAGAACGACAGCGTCACCTTCCGGTAGTTGATGGTGATGTCGGGGTGATGATCGGCGGCTTCGGCGTCGAACGCCAGCCGGATCACGAACGCGACTGCGTCGGGAAAGCCGCCGAGGGTGAACTGCTTCCGGATGGCGTCGCCGTCGCGGGTCCAGCCATTCAGCCCTGACAACTGCCGCGTAATGCTTTCGTCGGACAAGCGTTGAGTCATAGACGGAAGGATACCCACCTTCGCGGCGGCGGGCCCGGGAAACGGGGACAGTCCCCTTTTCCGGAGGGTGGAAAAGGGAAAAGGGGACTGTCCCCATTTTGGAACCGTCGCGCTTGACCGGACGTCTAACGCTGTTAGACTGCTGAACACTGTTCAGTGAACGCCGTTCAGCGGGGCCGTAAATCGGCTGTAAGGCCAAAGGGATCAATAACTTGGGTGTCAAAGAACGTCAGGAACGGGAGCGGGAAACGGTCGCCAGGGCCATTCTGGACGCCGCGCGCGAGCTCTTCGTCACGCACGGCTACCACGAGGTGTCGATTCGCAAGATCGCCGAGCGCATCGAATACAGCCCGGCCGCCATTTACGGCTACTTCCCCAGCAAGGACGACATCTTCTTCGCCCTCGCCGACGAAGGGTTCCGCCTCCTCTTTCAATACGGCGGCACGCCGCGCCCGGCCACCGACGACCCGGTCGAGAAGCTCCGGGCGATGTTCCTGCGCTACTACGAGTTCAGCAAGGAGCATCCCGAGTACTTCGCGCTGATGTTCCTCGATCGCAGCGTGCCCCGGATCAGCCGCGACTGGTCCCGCTTCGGCTTCGTCAGCGAGATGAAGCACGACATGATCGATCGCATCCAGCAGGCGATCGACGCCGGCGCCTGCCCGGCCGACACCGATCCCAATACCGTGTTCCGCCTGCTGCTGACGGCGGTCCACGGCGCCGCGACGCTCAACCTCTGCGATCGCCTCGCCCCCGGCGAGAACGCGGACGTGCTCGCCCGCGCCACCGTCGACACCGTGCTCATCGGCCTGCAGGCAGGGGCGGGCCGCAACATCAGTCTGCCGCTCTGCATTCATCGCGAAACCCCTGCGAGTGAGGACAAGCCGTCATGATTCGTTCGTTCCGCCGTTCCATTCTGCCCGGCGCCGCCATCGCGGCGGCGCTCTCGACCGCCGCGTGCAGCGGCACCCAGACCAGCGCCGCGGCGCCGCCGGAGCCGGCGCCGGTGGCCATCCGCCCCGCCCAGGTTCAGGGCCAGACGATCGATCGCTTCATCCGCGTGACCGGCTCGCTGGCGGCGGACGAACAGGCTGACGTCGCCGCCGAAACCGCCGGACGCGTCATCGGCACGCCCGTCGAGCGGGGCACACGCGTGACCGCCGGTACGGTGCTCGTCCGCGTGTCGGCCACCGAGGCGGACGCGTCGCTCCGTGAAGCGGACGCCAACGCGGCGCAGCTCGAGGCGCGCCTCGGCCTCGCGGCCGGACAGCCGTTCGATCCGTCGAAGGTGCCGGACGTGCTGAACGCGAAGGCGTCGCTCGACTGGGCCGAGGCGGACTTCAACCGCATCAAGTCGCTGCTCGAGCAGAAAGTCGTCTCGCAGGCCGAATACGATCAGCGGCTCACGCAGGTGCAGGCGGCGCGCCAGCAGTACCAGGCGGCGCAGAACACCGCACAGCAGTCGTACCGCTCGCTCCAGGCGGCGCGGGCCCGCGTCGATCTCGCGCGCAAGTCGGCGGCCGATACCGTCGTCCGCGCGCCGTTCACCGGCATCGTCGCCGAACGCCTGGTCAGCACCGGCGACTACGTCTCGCGCGGGATGAAGGTGGCCACGGTCGTCCGCATCGACCCGGTCCGGGTCGAACTCACGGTTCCGGAGCAGTACCTCTCGCAGGTGAAGGCCGGACAGGCGGTGCGCCTCACGGTCGACGCGTATCCGGGAGAAGTCTTCACGGCCAGCGTGCGCTTCGTGTCTCCGGCGCTCAAAGCGGATCAGCGCGCGCTGACCGTCGAAGCCGTGGCGCCGAACGCCGACGGCCGCCTGAAGCCGGGGCTCTTCGCCACCGCGCTCCTCCAGCAGCCGGCGCCGGCGCCGGCGCTGCTCGTCCCCGCCGCCTCCGTCGAGACGGTGGCCGGCACGAGCCGCGTCTACGTCATCGCCGGCGACAACCGCATCGAGGAGCGCATCGTCACGGTCGGAGAAAAGGTTGGCGATCGCGTCGAAATCGCGTCGGGCGTGAAGGCCGGCGAGCGCGTCGCGGCAAATCCACGCGGAAAGCTGGCCGACGGCGTCCGCGTGCAGATCGAGGGATGAAGCCGTCATGCAGTGGTTAGCCGCAATCTCAGTCAAGCGACCGGTCTTCGCCAGCGTTCTCATCCTCGCGCTGACCGTCGTCGGCGCGTTCTCGTTCTTCAGTCTCGGCGTCGATCGGTTCCCGAAGGTCGACTTCCCGACCGTCGTCGTCACGACGCGGCTGCCCGGCGCCGCGCCGGAGGAAGTCGAAACCGAGATTTCCGACAAGATCGAAGAAGCCGTCAACACCATCAGCGGCATCGACGAGCTCCGCTCGACGTCCTCGGAAGGCGTGTCGACGGTGATCGTGTCGTTCCTGCTCGAGAAGGATGTCGACGTCGCCTCGCAGGAAGTACGCGATCGGGTGAACCGCGTGCTGCCGCTGCTGCCGCGCAACATCGACCAGCCCACGGTCGAGAAGTTCGATCCTGACTCCGCGCCGGTGATGACGCTCGCGGTCTCGGCGGACAAGCCGATCCGCGACATCACCGAGTACGCGGACAAGACGCTGCGGCGCCAGCTCGAGAGCGTCAACGGCGTCGGTCAGGTCGTCGTCGCCGGCGGCAGGCAGCGCCAGGTGAACGTGCTGCTCGATCCGGCGCGCCTGCAGGCGCACAACCTCACGGTCACGGACGTCTCTCACGCGCTCCAGCTGCAGAACGCCGAAATCCCGGGCGGCCGCGTCGAGGCGGGCTCGACGCAGATGACGCTCCGCACCCGCGGACGCGTCCAGTCCGTCCAGGAGTTCGGCGACGTCGTCGTCGCCGAGCGCGGCGGGCACCCCATCCTGCTGCGCGACGTCGCCACGGTCGAAGACGGCATGGCCGACGCGACGACCCGCGCCAACGTGAACGGCAGGCCCACCGTGCTGCTGTCGATCCGCCGGCAGTCGGGCATCAACACCGTGCAGATGGTGGACGCGGTGAAGGAACGGCTCGCCGACATCGAGGCGGTCACGCCGCCCGGCTACAAGGTCACCATCGTCCGCGACCTGTCCGACTTCATCCGGGCGTCGATCAACACGGTGGAAGAGCACCTGGTCGTCGGCTCGATCCTCGCGGCGCTCGTGGTTCTCGTGTTCCTCTGGAACTGGCGCTCCACGCTGATCGCGGCGATCGCGATCCCGACCTCGATCATCGCCACCTTCGGCCTGATCTGGTACCAGGGGTTCACGCTCAACTCGATGACGATGCTCGCGCTGACGCTGGCGGTCGGCATCGTCATCGACGACGCGATCGTGGTGCTGGAGAACATCTATCGCTTCGTCGAAGAAAAGGGCCTGTCGCCGTTCAGGGCCGCGGTCGAGGCGACCCAGGAGATCGGTCTCGCGGTGCTCGCGACGACGTTCTCGCTGATCGCCATCTTCATTCCGGTCGGCTTCATGGGCGGCATCGTCGGGCGGTTCATGAAGAGCTTCGGCCTGACGATGTCGTTCGCGATCCTGGTGTCGCTGCTGGTGAGCTTCACGCTCACCCCGATGCTGGCGGCGCGATGGATCAAGACGAAGAAGGCGGAGAAGGAGAAGCGGTCGAAGGACAGCCGCTTCTTCCGCGCCATCGATCTGCGTTACTCGCAGGTGCTGTCGTGGTCGCTGGCGCACCGGGCGGTCGTCGCGGGCACGGCGGTGCTGATCCTGCTGACCAGCGTGCCGCTGTTCGTGGCGGCGAAGAAGAACTTCCTGCCCAACGACGATCAGTCCGAGTTCGAGGTGGGCATCCGCGCGCCCGAGGGGACGAGCATCGATGCGACCGAGATTCTCGTGAACCGGATCGCCGCGGGCATCCGTTCGCTGCCGGAGGTGGACTACACGCTGGTGACCGTCGCCGACGATCCGGCGCAGACCCAGAACGCCGGCACGATCTACGCCCGCCTGAAGCCGCTCGAGGCGCGCTCGCGGGATCAGTTCACGGTCATGAACGACGTCCGCGCCAACATCGTCCCGAAGTTCGCGGCGAAGGACGTCCGCACGGGCGTGCGGCCGGTCGCGACGATCGGCGGCGGCGGCAATCAGAACGCCGAGATCCAGTTCACCATCAACGGCCCGGACCTCGCCAGGCTGGAGCGGTTCGCGGCGGCGGTGGCCGATCAGGCGCGCAAGGAGCCGGGTGTGGTGGACGTGGACACCTCGCTGAACGTCGGCAAGCCCGAACTCTCGGTGCATCTCGATCGTCTGAAGGCAGCGGACCTCGGCGTGCAAGTGGCCGACGCCGCGGAAGCGCTGAGGCTGCTCGTGGGCGGCGACCAGGTCACGACCTACAACGAAGGCGGCGAGCAGTACGAGGTGCACGTGCGCGCCGTCGCGGGCGACCGGTCGTCGGCGCGGGCCATCGGTCAGTTGACCGTACCGTCATCGAGAGTCGGGAGCGTGCCGCTGGAGAACATTGCGGAGCTGACGGCAGGGACGGCGCCCAGCAACGTCGATCGCCTCAACCGGCAGCGTCAGGTCACGGTGTACGCGGGCCTGCTGCCCGGCGTGTCCCAGACCCCGGCGATGGACGCCATGCGGAGGACGGCGGAGTCGTTGAACATGGGGCCGGGCTACCGCACGCGCTTCGCCGGCCGCTCGCGCGAGCTCGGCCGCGCGGCGCAGAATTTCCTGATTGCGTTCGTGCTGTCGCTGGTGTTCATGTACTTGATCCTGGCGGCGCAGTTCGAGTCATGGCTGCACCCGGTCACGATTCTGCTGTCCCTGCCGCTCACGTTGCCGTTCGCGCTGCTGTCGATCATCATCACGCAGCAGTCGTTGAACATCTTCTCGGCGCTCGGCCTGCTGGTGCTGTTCGGCGTCGTCAAGAAGAACTCGATCCTGCAGATCGATCACGCGAACCAGCTCAGGGAAAGAGGAATGGACAGAGACACTGCAATCCTTCAGGCCAGCCGCGATCGTCTGCGGCCGATCCTCATGACGACGCTGGCATTCGTCGCCGGGATGATTCCGCTGGTGCTGTCGAGCGGCATCGGCGCCGGCACCAACCGCGCCATTGGATTCGTCATCATCGGGGGCCAGTCGCTGGTACTGGTGCTCTCGCTGATCGTGACGCCGGTCGCGTACTCGCTGTTCGACGATCTGGCGAACGCGCGGCTGTTCTCGCGCGCGTTCCGGCGCGTCGGCGGCTGGGTTCGTCCTCGGCGCCTGGCGGCGGCGAGCGGCGCCGGCGCGCTGCTGTTGGCCGTGCTGCTGCCGGCGCAGGTCTCCGCGCAGCAGCCGTCCGGCGACGTCATCAAGCTGACGGCCGACGAGGCGATGCGGATGGCGACGGCGAACAACCCGGATCTGGCCGCCGGCGGCTACGACCCGCGCATCAGCGCCGAGCGGCTGGCGCAGGCGCGGGCGGCATACCTGCCGACGCTGACCAGCGGGGTTCAGCGCAACGTCCAGCAGTCGCCGCCGAGCAGCATCTTCCTCGGCAACGAGGGCACGCGCACCGACGTGTGGTCGGGCAACGTCGGCCTGGTGCAGCAGCTGCCGTGGGGCGGCGGGTCGTACACCATCGGCTGGAACTCGCTGCGCAGCAACGCCAGCAGCTCGCTGTCGAACTTCAACCCGTCCGTGACCGCGAACCTGCAGGTCGTGGCATCCCAGCCGCTGCTGCGCAATTTCAAGATCGACACGCTGCGGGCGCAGATCGCGACGGCGCAGCGCAACCAGCAGATCGCGGACATCGGCCTCGAGGAGCTGTCGACCTCGATCGGCGCGGCGGCGCAGCGCGCGTACTGGAATCTGGTGCTGGCTCGCGCCGCGGTCTCCGTGCAGCAGCGGTCGCTCGAACTGTCGCAGGAGCTCGAGCGGAACAACCGCGCCCGGGTCGACGTCGGCCAGTCGCCGCCGCTCGATCTCGTCTCGGCGCGCGCTGAAGTCGCTCAGCGCCGCGAGAGCCTGATCGTGGCGCAGACGCAGGTGCGGCAGGCGGAGGATCAGCTGCGCATCCTGATCATGGATCCGAAGCGTCCGGACTTCTGGACGGCGCGGCTCGAGCCGGCCGACCTCGTGCCGCCGGTCGGCGCCCTGCCTGACGTCGATGCGGCGGTTCGCAATGCGCTGAGCCTGCGCACCGACCTGCAGCGGACCCGCCGCCGGATCGAGAACAGCGAGACGGCGGTCGCGCTGGCGAAGAATGCGGCGCTGCCGGACCTCCGGCTGCAGGCCACCTATCTGACCAGCGGCCTCGGCGGCACGGAGCTGCTTCGCACCGGCGGAATCTTCGGGCCGGTCACCGGCCAGCAGTTCACCGCGTTCGGCGACGTGCTGCGCCAGCTGTTCGTCGCCGACTACCCGACGTGGACGGTCGGCTTCACGCTCAGCTATCCGCTCGGCCGCAGCGCCGACCAGGCGGCGCTCGCCCGCTCCACGCTCGAGCGCGAACAGACCGTCGCGCAGCTGCGCAGCTCGGAGTTCAAGGTGGTGCGGGAAGTCCGCCAGGCGGCCATGGTGCTCGAGCAGAACCGCGAGCGCATCGAGACGACGCGCCTGGCGCGCGAGTTCTCGGAGCAGCGGCTCGACGCCGAACAGAAGCGGTTCGAGGTCGGCATGTCGACGAACTTCAACGTGATCCAGGCGCAGCGCGATCTGGCCGTCGCGCGCAACAGCGAGCTGCAGGCGCAGCTCGACTACCAGCTCGCGCTGATTGCATTCGAGACGGTGCAGCGCGTCGGCAGCGGCGGCGCCGCGTCCGGCGGCCCGAGCGGCGCGGCGGGCACGTTCGGCATCGGCACGACCACGGCCGCGCCGCCGACGTCGGCACCGACGGCCGCCACCACGACGCTGACGGGACCGGGCGGCGGCTTCTGATCGCCGCCGGTCTCACCCAAACCGCGCCGCGCCGAAGCTCGCGACGATCGGGTCGAGACGACCGTCGTTGACGAGGTCGCCCACGACCGTCGCCGTAATCGGCGCCAGCAGCACGCCGTTGCGGTAGTGGCCCAACGCGTGAACCAGGCCGGGCGTGCCGGCATCGGGGCCGATCACCGGTAATCCATCCGGCGTCGCGGGACGCAGGCCGACGCGCACCCCGATGAACGTCGCCGCGCGGGCGGCGGGCAACAGCTCACAGACGGCGTCGAGGAGCTCGCGAACGCCGTCGCCCGTGGCCCGCTCGTCGAACCCGGCTTCCTCCACGGTCGCGCCGACCAGCACGGTGCCATCGAGGCGCGGCACGACGTAACAGCGCGGCCCCCAGACGATCGTCGAGAGCGGGGCGGCATTCCATCCCAGGTACAGCAGCTGCCCGCGCACCGGCCGAAGCGGTGGCGTGCGGATTCCCTCGATGGCGTTGGCCCAGGCCCCGGCGGCAAGAATGGCGTGTACCGCATCGACGGTGCGTTCCGAGGTGACCACCCGGAGCGTGTCGCGTGCGCGATCGATCCGCGTCACGCGATCGCGGACGAATACGGCGCCGCGGCCTTCCGCCGCGCGGGCGAGCGCCAGCGCGAGCGATTCAGCCGCCACGTAGCCGTGTTCGGGCGTCGAGCGATTGGAGACCGTCTCGAGCGTTCCGATCCGGCGGTACTCCACGTCGACGCCGGATTCGGCGCGGATCGCCGCGATCCAGTCGTCGTACAGCGCCAGGCTGCGGACGCCGAGGTCGAGCAGCGGACCGGGCTCGTGCGCCTCCACGTACGGCGCGAGCATGCCGGCGGACGCCTGCGTGGCTCCTCCCCCGATCGGCCGCGGATCGATGACGGTGCACGGCACGCCGCGGACGGCGAGATCGCGCGCGATGGCGCAGCCGATGATGCCTGCGCCAACGACAACCGCCGGAGAGCTATTCAAATGAGGTGAGCGTGGCTTCGAGCTGACGGACGCGGGCGCTGGGGCGGTTCCACTGCACGAGGATCGGGCTCTGATAGCGGCCGTCGGCGATGACGCCGTGGCCGTCGCTCTCCCGGACGCGCAGATTGACGGCACGCTTCATCCGCAGGAAGCGCCCGGCCGGCACGGCGATGGCGCGCGCGAACAGCCGCTCGAGCAGCGAGGCGCGCAGGCCGGTGAGATCGAGCACCTGATTCATCGCCCGCACCATGTCGTACTTCGCGTAGTCGAGCGCCTTCTGCGGGATCGATCGCGGCGAGGCCCACATGTGGCGGCCCTTCTCGGCGGCGAAGCGGAACGGGTTGCGCAGCACGTCCGCGAGATCGTGCCGCATCAGCAGCGTCTCGTACTCGTTGACGGTGAGCCCGGCCTGCCGCTCGGCGCCGGCGAGCTCGAGCCGCACCCGCCCGCTGCTCACTCCCTCGCGCCTGATCATCTCGACGATCTGCTCGTAGATCCCGAGCTTCGGATCCTTCAGATTGACGGAGTCGACCTGGTGATCGGACACCGGCACGTCGATGCGGACGCGGGACACCTGACGCTCGCGGTTGAACCCGACGATGCTGGTCAGGCGGCGGCGCGGACGCCCGTCGGTGATGCCGTCGAGGTCGACGAAGCACACCGGCTCGGCGGGGCGGTTCACGTAACTGACGCACGTGCTCAGTCCCGCGGCCATGAAGGCGAGGTGCGAGTCGGCGTTGCGCGGCTCGATGGCGCGCTCCGCGTGAGTCAGATCCTTGCGGCGGTCGAGTTGATCGTGCTCGTAGCCGGCCCCCTCGGGGAACATCGCGCGGAACACTTCGACGTACGGCGCCACGGTGGAGCGCTCGCGGCGCAAGCGGGCGGCGAGGCTCTGTTCCAGATAGCCGGCGGTGGTGTGAAACGAGTGATAGAGGTGCCGCGGATAGACGTCGAGGAGGTCGCCGTGGGTGCCGCGGAGCCGCTCGCGGACATCGATGATGTCGAAGCGGGCCCGGGGTGTGAGTTCGAGGGTGACCTCGACCGGAGCAACAGCCATGTATCGACTTGTTAGTGTAGCGCACCATGACTTTGTTTTGCAAAGCCATGGTGCGGCTAACCTGTTGAGCCCTATCGATTCTGACCGGATGTCGAGGTCGGCCTGGGGGCTCCGGCCCGGCCGGCGTCGAGGTCGTTCCAGTTCAGGATGGCATTGAACGCCAGGAAATGGCTGCCCTGCGTCTGCCAGCGCCAGAACGGGCGGATGGCAAACGAGACCACGTGCCCCTGCCCGACCGGTATATCGACCAGTTGGACCCGGTTCGCCAGCGCCTGCCCGCCGACGAGGGTGCCGGACAGCAGCATCTCGTCGGGATTCGCGGGGAACCGCATGATGACGCGGGCCGATTCGGTGCCGCCGGCCGCCGGGAACCCGCCGGGACCACCGCGGCCGCCGCCGCCGCGCCCGCCGCCCGCGGCCTGCTGCGGACCGGGCTGAGGCGGAGCGGCCGGGGCCTGCGCCCCTTCCGGATCGTACGGGGTGATCCGCTGCTGCGACGCGCCGGCCATGGGCGTGACGTTCATGCCGACGCCGGGAATCTCCGCGCCGCCGCCGCCGCGGCCGCCGAATCCGCCGCCGCCGCCGACGTTCAGCACCGGCTCCTGATTGAAGTACACCGGGAGCTGTGCGTCGTAGCCGTAGGCGATCGGGCTGCGGCGATCCGCGAACACGCCGCGCACGATCGAGCCGCGCACGAACAATCCGCCGGGATTCTCCACCGTCACCGCGCCGGTGACGTTGTACTCGGGGAGGATCACCGACGTGGAGCCCTCGGTGATCAACGTGCCGCCGGCCTGCACGAACTTGACGAGCTCCACCAGCCCTTCCCAGCCCATTCCGCCGCGGATGTCGTCCGCGGAATCGATCGCGCCGAGCGAGGGATACTCGGCGGACTTCTTGTACGGCAGCGGCGCGCTCCCGGTCTTCGGTATGCCGTTCACCTGCGACTGCGCGTTGCCGCCGACGTGCGGGAAGACGATCACGTCGTACTTCGCGCGGAGGTTGCCGTCGCGCAGCGTGACGTCGCCGAAGTAGGTGTAGGGAACGCCGTAGGTGTCGAGCGCGGCGCGCACCCAGCCTTCGTCCTGCGTGCGCGACCAGCTGTGGACGTAGCCGATGCGCGGCACGTCGAGATCGTGCGTGCGGACGGCGGGCGCTGCGGCGACCGCCCAGGCCGACAGCCCCAGGTCCCTGAGCACGGGATCGAGCTTGCCGCGGTCGGCGTCGGGAATGATGAAGGCGCCGGCGCGGAACTTCCGTCCCGCCGCCTCGAAGTCCTCTTCCGCGGCCTGCATCCGCACCGCGGCGTTCATGAACCGGAACTTCATCAGGTTGTTGTCCGTGGTGTGCGCCACGATCAGCACCGGTCCGGTCCCCTCGATGCCGCCCGGCGCTCTGGCGTCGGCGGTGAGCAGCGTCATCGGCTGATTGACGACGTTCTTGTCGGTGATCGGCCTGATCACCAGATTGCGCATGTACTGGAACGTCCAGCCGGTGTCATCGTAGGGGCGCGGGTTCGCCGGCGCGAAGCTCTGCACCGAGAAGTACATGTCGGCGACGGTGCGATACGGCTGGTCGCCGCGGATCACGTAGTCGCCGTTGGCGAGCTTGTGCACCTCGAGCCCCTGGGCGCGAAGGTCGTTCACCGCCTGTGCGGCGTCGGACTTCCTCGTCTGGTTCGCCGGAATCAGCCAGCCGTAGCTGCCGCCGGACTTTCCCTTCTCGACCGCGCGCTTGTTCTTCAGCCAGTAGTTCTCCAGATAGAGCTCGCGATTCTTCGCCACGTGGCTCAGGGAGAGCAGCACACCCGACTGCTGGATGTTGACGTTGTTGCGCGGCCCCCACTTGATCGACGGCAGCGGCGGATTCGGCCGGAACCATTCGCGGCTGGTCACCGTCGGCGCCGGCCGCACCTCGTACGGATCGGGGCCGTAGCTCTGCACCTCGTAGAAGCGGCCGATCGCGTTGTGGCCGTGCGCGATGAAGAACATGTAGTTGGGGGTCCAGCCGTCGTAGAAGCCGTAGGTCCACACCCCCGGCACGCCGCGCTTGGTCATCTCGAGCACGTCGTTCTGCGCCAGCATCCACCATTCGTTGATCGTGATCGGATCGATCGCCTCGTTGTACGGCCCGGTGCCGGTGGACGAGTAGAGATAGGTCTGCGCCTCGTGGAGATCGTGGAGCACCTGCGGCTTCCAGTCCAGGTTCGCCTTGCCGACGTGGCGGGTCAGCGCGAGGAACTGCCCCATGCCGTCGCGGTTGTTGTCGTGCTGCACGTACTTGCCCCAGTACATCAGCGGCAGCGTCTGCTGTCCCTGGCGCGTCCTCTTGTTGAAGTAGTAGGTGTCCACCATCTTCTCGCGTCCGTCGACTTCGACGACCGGCGTGATCAGCGTGATGACGTTGCTGCGGATGTTCTGGATGAACGGCGTGTCCTCGACCGCCAGCCGGTAGCCGAGCTCCATCAGCATCTCGGGCCCGCCGGTCTCCGGCGAATGCATGCCGCTCGTCAGGTAGTAGATCGGCTTGGCCGTCTTGAGCAGTTGCTGCGCCTGCTCCTCGCTGGTGCGGCGCGGATCGGTGAGCTGCGCGATCTGCGCCTTGTACTTGTCGAGCGACTTGATCGTCGCCTCGTCGGCAATCGCGACGAGGATCATGTCGCGCCCTTCTTCCGTCTGCCCGATGGTCCACATCGCGACGCGATCGGAGGCCTTGTCGATCGCCGCGAAGTAGCGATGGATGTCGGCGGCGCGGGTCAGCTCGCCTGGCGTGCCCGGCATGTGCCCCAGGAACTTCAGCGGCGTCGGCACCGTCGGCGACGCCGGCAGGTGATCGACGAGCTCCGTCGTGATCCGCGGGTCCTGCAGGTATTCCTTGATCCTGGCGGTGTACTCCGCGTCGACGGCCTGCTTCTGCGGCGCCGCCGCGCGGGTCTGCGCCGCCGGACGGCTGTCCGACAGCGCCAGGGACGCCGCCAGCATCACCGCAAGCCCTGCAGCGCCAACGAGTTTGGGGTGCTTCTTCATGCGCGCGGTTATAGCACAAAGTGGCCGGCGGTTTGCTTTTCGGCCACGCATGCTGGCGCACCTGCGAGTCCCCATCGGCTGGAAGGATCTGCTGACCCGCTCGGCGAAGGGAGCGTGGAACGACGACATCCTGAACCTCGCGGCTCAACAGGCGTACTACTTCTTCTTCGCACTGTTTCCCGCGCTGCTCTTCGTGGTGGCGATCGCGAGCTTCTTTCCGCTCCAGACGCTGACCGACGAGGTGGTCGGCCGGCTCAGCGGCGTCGCCCCGGCGGCGGTCATCCAGATCATCAATCAGCAGCTGCAGGAGCTGGGCAGGCAGAACAGCGGCGGCATCCTCACGTTCGCCTTCCTGATCACCATCTGGTCCAGCTCCGGCGCGATGGTGTCGATCATCACCACGCTGAACGCCGCCTACGACGTCACCGAGACGCGGCCGTGGTGGAAGACGCGGCTGATCGCCATCGGACTCACCGTCGGCCTCGCCGTGTTCGTGCTCGTCTCGATGTTCCTCGTCATCGCCGGTCCGGCGCTCGCCGAACGGCTCGCGAACACGATGCATCTCGGCGCCGCGTTCAAGTGGACGTGGTGGGTGCTGCAGTGGCCGGTCGTATTCGCGCTCGTCGCCACCGCAATCGGCCTGGTCTACTACTTCGCCCCCGACGTCGAGCAGGACTGGGTCTGGATCACGCCCGGCTCGGTTCTGGCGACGCTGCTCTGGGTGCTGGTCTCCGTGGGACTGAAGGTCTATTACCAGATGGTGCCCAACGCCAACGCCTCCTACGGCGCGATCGGCGGCATCATGGTGCTGATGCTGTGGTTCTACTGCTCGGGAATCGCGCTGCTGATGGGCGCCGAACTGAACGCCGAGATCGAGCATGCCTCGCCGTACGGCAAGGATGCCGGCGAGCGCGTGCCCGGCGAGAAGAAGGTGGTCGGCGCGCGCGCGCAGCGGATCTACGAAGAGAAGCGCGCCAAAGGGGAGCTGCCGACCAAGCCGCTGCCGGACGACGTCAACTGCGACATCGATCGCCCCGCTTCAGCGGAGGAGCCGCCGGTGCGCCCGAGCGACTTGATCATCGGCGCCATCGCGCTCGCCCCCGCCGCGGTCCTCGCCGCGAAAAAGGTCCGCGACGAGCTGAAGCAGGAGACAACCGAGGATCGCGCCAGGAAGAGCGCATAAGTGATCGGGCGATCGGGCGATCGGGTGATCGGGCGATCGGGCGATCGGGTGATCGGGCGATCGGGCGATCGGGTGATCGGGCGAT
>DASSPH010000109.1 GCA_035699745.1 Vicinamibacterales bacterium | reverse complement strand
TCAAGGGAGAGTTCGCGGACAGCAAGGTCTACCCGGGTACGTGGCGCGAATACTGGGTGTACATCCCGGCCAAACTCGACCGCGCCAAGCCCGCTCCGGTGATGGTGTTCCAGGACGGCCTCCAGTACAACGCGCCCGTCGTCTTCGACAATCTCATTCACAAGCAGCAGATTCCGCCGATCGTCGGCATCTTCGTGATGCACGGGCGGGTCAGGGCGCCGCACGGCGAGGCGCTCGATCGCATGAACCGGAGCTTCGAGTACGACTCGGTGAGCGAGGACTACGCCAGGTTCCTGATCGAGGAACTGCTGCCGCACGTCGCGAAGGCGCACGGCCTGTCGCTGTCGTCCGACCCGAACGACCGCGGCATCGCCGGCAACAGCAGCGGCGCCATCGCCGCGTTTGCCGCCGCGTGGCAGCGGCCCGACGCGTTCCGCCGCGTGTTCAGCGCGATCGGGACCTACGTCGGGCTGCGCGGCGGCAACGAGCTCCCGATGCTGATCCGCAAGACGGAGCCCAAACCGATCCGCGTCTTCCTGCAGGACGGCTCGAACGATCTCAACAACTACACCGGCAACTGGTTCGTCGCCAACCAGGACATGCAGTCGGCGCTCGAGTTCTCCGGCTACGACGTGAAACATGAATGGGGCGACGGCGCCCACAACAGCCGCCACGCGACCGCGCTCTTCCCCGACGCGCTGCGCTGGCTGTGGCGCGACTATCCGGCGCCGGTCAAGGCGAATCCCGAGGGGAAATCGCGGCAGGACGTCTACCAGACGCTGCTGCCCGGTGAAGACTGGCAGCTGGTGAGCGAGGGCCATCGCGCGACGGATGGTCCGGCGGTGAACGACAAGGGAGAGCTGTTCTTCAGCGAGCCGGCGGCCAACCGCATTCACAAGGTCGGCCTCGACGGCAAGGTCAGCGTGTTCGCCGAGAACACCAACGGCGCAAACGGGATGATGTTCGGCCCCGACGGCCGTCTCTACGCCGGCGCGACCCGCAGCAGGCAGATCGTCGCCTACGACCCCTCCGGAAAGACCGAAGTGATCGCGCAGGACGTCGCCGTCAACGATCTCGCGGTCAACGTGAAGGGCGATCTGTACTTCACCGACTCCGCGGCGAAGAAGGTCTGGTACATCCGCAAGGGCGGGACGCCGCGCGTCGTCGACGAAGGGATCGAGTATCCCAACGGGGTGATGTTCTCACCCGATCAGACGCTGCTCTACGTCTCGGATTATGCGGCGCAGCTCTCGTGGGCGTTTCAGATTCAGCCGGACGGCTCGCTCGCGCACAAGCAGAGATACTTCTACGTCCACATGCCCGACGCGGCGACGCGGAGCAGCGCCGACGGGATGGTCGCCGATACCAGCGGCAGCGTCTACATCGCCACCGCGCTCGGCGTGCAGGTGTTCGATCAGATCGGCAAGTGCCACGCGATCATTCCCGCGCCGGCGCGGGGGGCGCTCTCGAGCGTCAGGTTCGGGGGCGCGAGCCTCGACGAGCTGTACGTGACCAACGCGGGACGCGTGTTCAAGCGCAAGGTGAAGACCAGGGGGGTCGTCTCCTGGCGGGCGCCGATCAAGCCGCCGCCCCCGCGCCTGTAACCGAGTAGACTTCTGCGCCGGGGTGACCGATGACTGTGACGCGCCGTGAGTTTCTGATGGCGTCGGCGGGAGCGTATATGGCAGGGGGACGCATTCAGAAAGGGCCGCTCTACAAGATCTCTCTGGCCGAGTGGTCGATCAACCGATCGCTCTTCGCCGGCAAGATGCAGCACCTCGACTTCGCGAAGATTGCCAGGAGCGCCGGGATCGACGCCATCGAGTACGTGAATCAGTTCTTCAAGGACAAGGCGAAAGACGCCTCCTACCTCGCGGAGATGAACACGCGCGCCCGGGGCGAAGGGGTGACGCAGGTGCTCATCATGTGCGACGCCGAAGGAAACCTCGGCGACCCGGACGGCGCCAGGCGGCAGACCGCGGTCGAAAACCACTACAAGTGGGTGGAGGCGGCGAAGACGCTCGGCTGCCACACCATCCGGGTCAACGGTTACAGCGCCGGCACGCCGGACGAGCAGATGCGGCTGGTGGCCGACGGCATGCGGAAGCTGTGCGAGTTCGCCGACCCGCACGGCATCGATGTCGTCATCGAGAACCACGGCGGCCTCTCGAGCAACGCGAAATGGCTCGTCGAGACCATCAGGCGGGTCGGCCACAAGCGCGCCGGCACCCTGCCCGACTTCGGCAACTTCCGCATCGCGGGGCCGGGCCGCGACAACCCCGGCGCCAGCACCGAGAGCTACGACTCGTACGTCGGCGTGGCCGAGATGATGCCGCTCGCCAAGGGCGTCAGCGTCAAGCCGCGCGTGTGGGACGCCCACGGCAACCAGAGCGACATCGATCTGCGCCGGATGATGAAGATCGTGGTGGATGCGGGATGGCGCGGCCACTGCGGCATCGAGCACGGCGTCGAAGGCCGCGAGATCGAGAGCATCGTCGAACTGCGCAAGCAGCTCGAGTCGGTGCGCGACGCCCTCGGCGCGAGCGCCTGATTCGGATCTACTGAACCTGGCGGGGGATGGGCCCCCGGCGGCCCGCGGGCATGCGAGGTGCACAGAATGACGGGCATTCGCAATTTGCTCGTAAATTCTGCAGTCCGGGGGCAGGGGGATCACGGTATCGTAAGCCGCTGTCCCGGTCTGGAGCGCTGAGGGAGGATTACATGCACGGCCTCATTCGGTCGGTCGGCGTCCTCGCGGTTGTCGTCACGGCGTCGACCGCGCCGGTGTACGCGCAGCAACCGGCGCCCGCGGGGCACATCAAGACCGTTGCCGGCACGGCGTTCATCGTCCGCAACAACGCCACCGTGGCTGCCAAGCCCGGCGACGCGGTGTTCGCCACCGACGCTCTGCGAACCGGCGCCGACGGCAAGGTCGGCGTCACCCTGCGAGACGACACCCGCATCTCGCTCGGGCCGGCCAGCGAAGTGCGCATCGATCGCTACGTCTACGCCCCCGGCGAAGGCGGCCTCGGCATGGTGCTGAAGTTCGTCCGTGGCGCCGCCGTCTACGTGTCGGGACGCATCGCCAAGCTGGCGCCCGATTCCATCCGCCTCGAAGCGCCTGCCGCGATCGTCGGCGTCCGCGGAACGACGGTGGCGATTCGCGTCGAGCCGTAGCGCAGAACGACAGCCGGTATGACAGGCGCGCGTCCGCTGGCGCTTCACGCACTGGTTGCCGCAGTCCTCGTCACAGGCTGCGGCGGCAAGCGTCCGCCGGCGGCGGCGCCAGGACCGGCGGTGCCGCCGACACTCATCGCGCTGCTGCCGGATCCCGAAACGAAGAACACCGGCCGCGCCCGCGTGTTCAATGAATTCGGCTCGACCAACCTGGTCACGCCGCGCGCCGCCTCGCTCGCGACCGGCACCGCCGCGCCGGGCGCGGTGACGACGATCAGCGAAGAGGAAGTGGCGCAGTTGTTCGGCGACGCGCTCTCCGCCATGCCCCCGGCGCCGCGTCATTTCACCCTGCAGTTCCGCTTCGAGTCCGACGCGCTGACGTCCGAGTCCGCGGCGCAGATTCCCGAGATCCTCAAGGCCGTGAAGGCCCTTGCCGTTCCCGAGGTGGTCGTCGTCGGCCACACCGACACGATGGGAGACGGCAAGTCGAACCTCTCGCTCGGCCTGAAGCGCGCCGAGATGGTGCGGTCGATCCTGGTTCAGGCCGGACTCTCCCCGGGAACGATTGACATCACGTCTCACGGCGAGGCGGACCTGCTGGTGCAGACCCGCAACAACGTTCCCGAGCCACGCAACCGGCGCGTGGAGATCACCGTCAGGTAGCCGCGTCATGGCCGCCACTCCGCGCCTGTCGCGCCGCCGCCTGATCCTCGCCAGCGGGATCGCGCCCGTCCTGCTCGTCTGCATGCTCACCCTGCTCCGCCCCGCCGCCCTGGCGCGGCTCGACGACGCCGCCTACGACGTCGTGGTGCGGATGACCGGGACGAAGCCGCCGGATCCCGGCGTGGCGATCGTCGACGTCGACGAGCGCAGCCTCGAATCGGTCGGCCAGTGGCCGTGGCGCCGGGACGTCGTCGGCCAGCTGGTCGTGCGGCTGCGCGACGCGGGCGCGGCAGTGGTCGCGATCGACATCATGTTCGCCGAGCCGGATCGATACGTCAGCACCGGCGGAGCGAACGCCGAGTCGCCCGACGAGGCATTCGCGCGCGCGCTGCGCGAGTCCCCGGCCGTGCTCGGCTACGGGTTGCATTTCGATCCGCGTGCCTCGGCCAGGCGTCCGTGCGTGCTGCACCCCGCGCCGCTCGCCATCGTGCAGCCGCCGGATGCGCCGGCCGCGCTGCCGTTGTTCCAGGCGACCGCGACCGTCTGCAACCTGCCGATCCTCTCGGAGGCGGCCCGCCGGTCCGGGTTCCTCAACGCCGCGCCGGATCGCGACGGCATCCTGCGCCGCGTGCCGCTTCTCGCGGAGCTGGACGGCCGCGTCTACCCGAGTCTCGCGGTCGCGGCGGTTACTGCGGCGCACCCGGCGTCCCCCATGGTTCTGCGCGTCGAGAACGTCAACGCATCGCAGCTGTCGATCGGCGATCGCGTCGTCCCGCTGGACGGCCGCGGGAACCTGTTGCTCGGATTCCGCGGCAAGAGGCGGACGTTTCCGTATTTCTCCGCGGCCGACGTCCTCAACGGGACGATGCGGGCCGATGCCCTGCGCGGCAAGATCGTGTTCGTCGGCACCACCGCACTCGGCACCCGCGAAGTCGTCGCCACCCCGCTCGACACGCAGTTCGTCGGCGTCGAAGTCCAGGCGACGACGGCAGACAACCTGCTGCAGCAGGACTTCGTCCACCGCACGCCGTTCGGATCGTCCCTCGACGCGCTCGCCGTGCTGGCGATCGGGATCGCGCTGGCCATGGTGATCACCTCGGCCGGCGTCGTCGCCGGTCTGGCGGCGGGCGCCGTCAGCGTCATCGGGCTGTGGTGGGGCGCGGCGTGGCTGCTCGAGAGCCATCGCGTCGCCGTATCGCCGCTGTTCTCGACCATGGCGATCCTCGCCTGCGTGTCGGCGATGACGCTGGCCAAGTTCACCGTCGAGCGCGGCCGCGCCGACACCGAGAGCCGCGAGAAGGCGGCGGCGCAGCGCCTGATGGTGCAGACGCTGCTGTCGCTCACCGAAGTCCGCGACGCCGAGACCGGGCGGCACTCACGCCGCACGCAGCAGTACGCGCGGCTGCTCGCCGAGCCGCTCGCCGCCCATCCGGAATACCGGGACTACTTGACCCGCGAGCGGATCGATCTGCTCGCCAGCCTCGCGCCGCTGCACGACATCGGCAAGGTCGGCATCCCCGATCGCGTCTTGAACAAGCCGGGCGCCCTCACCGCCGAAGAGCAGATGGAGATGCGGCGCCACCCGGAGCTCGGACGCGAGGTGATCCTCAAGGCCGAAGCCCGCGTCGGCGTCCGCGACGACGTGACGCTGCAGCTGGCGAAGGACATCGTCTACACCCACCACGAGCGCTGGGACGGCACCGGCTATCCGCAGGGGCTGCAGGCCAACGACATTCCGGTCGCCGGCCGAATCATGGCGCTGGTGGACGTCTACGACGCGGTGCGCGCCCGATCGCTCTACAAGAAGTGCATGAGCCACGACGAAGCCGTGGCGTTGATCGTGCGCGGCAAGGGGACGCACTTCGATCCCGCGGTGGTGGACGCGTTCCTGCGCGTGTCGGAGTCGTTCGAAGTGGTGTCGAGCGAGGCCCTGCCCGAGGTCGTGCGCGCCTGATCGGCCGCGCCCCGTCAACTCACATCTCGGCCAGCTGCTCGATGGCGCCGGTGCTGTCGCCGATCTGCTCGGCGCGGACGCGGAGGCGGATCGGCCGGGCGCGCTGCGCCATCCCCAGCGCTTCCATCCATCGCATGAGCGCCGCGGCCACCAGCACGCGCATCGCCCGCCGATTATCGCCGATCCGCCGGCCCGGATCTGACGTAACATCCGCCGCCAGGGGAGGTCGTCATGCAGAACCTCGTTCGCGCCTCGCTTTTCCTGGCACTCCTGGTTCTCGCCGCACCGGCGGCCGCTCAGACCGTCACCGGGACCGTCACCGGCATCGTCAAGGACACGAGCGGGGCGGTTCTTCCCGGCGTCACCGTGACATTCACGCAGCTGGAAACCAGCCGCAAGGAGGCGGTCGTCACCGACGGCGACGGGCGCTACACCTCGCAGCCGCTGCCGCTCGGCACCTACCGCGTCGAGGCCGCGCTGAGCGGGTTCAAGTCGTCGGTCAGGGCGCCGATACCGCTGACGATTGACGACGTGGCGCGCGTGGACTTCACGCTGGAAGTCGGCACCGTGCAGGAGGTGGTGGAGGTCCGCGCCGAAGCCGCGCTGGTGGATGCACGAACCTCGTCGGTCGGCAAGCTGGTGGACAACCGGCGGATCGCCGAGCTGCCGCTGAACACGCGGAACGTCTATTCGCTGATCTACCTGACGCCCGGCGTCGCCGGCACCATCGGCAACGCCTACGGCGACCTGCGCTACACCATCAACGGCGCGCGGCCGCGCAGCAGCGACACGCTGGTCGACGGCGTGACGGCGACGTTCCCGACCGTCACCGGCGGGCAGGGCATCTCCGTGTTTCCGTCCGTCGACGCGATCCAGGAATTCAAGGTGCTCGGGGCCACGTTCCCGGCGGAGTTCGGGCGCAGCCTCGGCAGCGTGATCAACGTCGCCTACAAGGCGGGATCGAACACCTTCCGCGGCAGCGCCTACGAGTTCCTCCGCGACTCGGCGTTCGACTCGAGGAACTACTTCCAGAAACTCCGCGGCGAGAAGCCCGGCGACTTCTCCCGCCATCAGTTCGGCGGATCGGCGGGAGGGCCGCTGCAGATCGGCAAGACGTTCTACATGGCGTCGTTCGAAGGGCTGCGCGAGAACGCGTTCGCCTCGGCGACGCTCACCGTGCCGACGGCGCGCGAGCGTCAAGGGGACTTCTCGCAGACGTTCGCGGCGAACGGACAGCTGGTGCGGATCTTCAACCCGTTCACCACCAGGGCGAATCCGGCCGGGGGCTTCATCCGCGATCAGTTCGCGGACAACCGGATTCCGGCGGGCCTCATGGATCCGGTGGCGCTCAACATCCTGAAGTACTACCCGCTGCCGAATCAGCCCGGCGACGCGGTGACGGGGCGGAACAACTACTACACCACCGGGACGTCGAATCTCGACACCGCGAACACGGACGTGCGCGTCGACCGCAACTTCAGCGCCGCCGGGCGCGGGTTCGTGCGCTACTCGCACCGCTTCGTGCGCACCGCGCCGCTCCAGGCGTTCCCCGACGATCTGGCGATTGCGGAAGGGCGCGTCATCGAGGAGAACCGCACGCACAACTTCGTCGCCGAGTACAACCGCACGCTCGGACGATCGACGCTGCTCACCGCCCGCGTCGGCTTCGCGCGCACGCTGTTCGTCTACGACAACCAGGGGCTCGGCTTCAAGCCGTCCAGCCTCGGCCTGCCGGCGTCGATCGACAACGCGGTCGATCGGGTGATGTTCCCGGCGATCGGCGCCACCAATTACGTCTCGCTCGGCGGCAACGACCATCGCTACAACGCGTTCATGAGCTATCCCGCGCTGGTCAGCCTGACGCGCACCTCGTCGAAGCACACCGTCAAGGCCGGCCTCGACGCCCGGATGATTCGCGTCAACGTCTGGGAGGCGCGCGCCGCCGGCACGTTCAACTTCTCGCCGGCGATGACGCAGGGGCCGAACCCGACCACCGCCAGCACCACGGCCGGCAACGCCGTCGCCTCGCTGCTCCTGGGGACCGGAACGGCGAACAACGCGCTGATTCAGAACTGGAAGAACGTCGCGGCCAACAACCTGTACTTCGGCGGCTACGTGCAGGACGACTGGCGCGCCACCAGCCGTCTCACGATCAACCTCGGACTGCGCTACGACTTCGAGACGCCGCGGACCGAGCGGTTCGATCGCATGAACTACTTCGACCCGAACGCCACCTCGCCTCTGGCGAGCGCCGTGCCGCAGTACCCGAACCTCAAGGGGGGACTGGTCTTCGTCGGCGTCGACGGCAACAGCCGGTGGCAGTTCGAGCCGGACAGGAACAACCTCGGGCCGCGGCTCGGCGGCGCGTTCGAGATCAACAGCAAGACGGTGCTCCGCGCCGGCTACGCGCACCTGTACGGGCCCTCGTATCAGCAGGCGAACGGCACCGTCGGACCGTTCGGCTTCCGCACCGAGAACCTGTGGGTCGCGACGATCGACGGCATCACGCCGTTCCGCCTGCTGCGCGATCCGTATCCGGCGGGATTCACCGCGTCCCCCGGTTCGAGCCAGGGGCTGCTGACCGGGGTCGGCGGCAGGCTCGAGGCGCCGCTTCGCGACGGCAGCCAGACCCCGTGGACGCGCCAGTGGAACGTCACCGTGCAGCGGGAGCTGCCCTGGCGCATCGGCGCCGAGATCGCATACGTCGGCACGGCCGGGCACAACCTGCAGACCAACACCGAGGGGGGCCTCAACATCAACCAGCTCGATCCGCAGTACCTCGCGCTCGGGTCCGCGCTGAACCAGACCGTTCCCAATCCGTTCTTCGGCATCGTGAGCAGCGGCATCCTCGTGTCGCAGACGATGAGCCGCGCCCAGTCGCTGCGGCCGTTCCCGCAGTTCACCGACATCATTCCGCTGCAGAACACCGGCGCGACGTCTCTCTACCAGGCGCTGCAGATCAGCGTGAACCGGCGGATGAGCAACGGCATCGCGGTCGCCGGGTCGTACGCCTGGTCGAAGGCGGAAGAGGAAGGAGAGTCGCACCAGAACAGCTACGACATCGCCGCCAGCCGGTCGGTCGCGAGCTACGACATCCCGCACCGGCTGGTGGTGAGCGCGCTCTACGAACTGCCGTTCGGCCGCGGCCGCAGGTTCGGCGGCGAGGCGCCGCTGTGGCTCGACGCGATCGCCGGCGGCTGGCAGATCAACGGCATCGCCACCCTGCAGAGCGGCACGCCGCTGACGATCTCCGCCAGCAACACCGCCGGACTCTTCAATCCCGTGACGCGGGCGAACTGGAACGGCGAGGATCCCCGCCTGGACGGGCCCGCCGAAGAACGGCTCCAGCGCTGGTTCAACACCAGCGTGTTCACCCAGCCGCCGGCATTCACCTTCGGGAACGCCGGCGCCACGTTCCCGCTGCTGCGCACGCACCACGTGCGCAACCTGGACCTCTCGCTGTTCAAGCACTTCACCTTCGGCAACCTGCGGCTGCAGACCCGCGTCGAGGCGTTCAACGCGCTCAATCGCGTGCAGTTCGGTTCGCCGAACACCAGCGTGGCCTCCAGTTCGTTCGGCGTGGTGACGTCGCAGGCCAACACGCCGAGACAGCTGCAGTTCGGCGTGAAGCTCCTCTGGTAGGCCTTCAGCGCTTGACGGGGTCGTTGAACGAGCGCTCGCGCGTGTCGTTCGGATCGGTCGACACCGGGTGGTCGCGCCAGAGCCAGCGCAGCATGTCCGGCATGATCGCGCCGGCCTGCTTCTGTCCGTGCCGGCCGATCCCCCAGGTGTAGTTCAGATCGTAGCCCTTGTCCGACAGCGCCCGCATCAGGCGGACGTTCTGCAGGAACCAGTCGCGCGTCTCGTCGTACTTGCCGTCGCGGATGCCGCGGTTGTCGTTGCGGCCGTCCTGCAGGTACACCCGCAGCGGCTTCTTCGCGCTCGTCCGCACGATCTCGGCGTAGGCGTGGCCGCCGCGGAGGTTGACGAAGCTGCCGATCATGCTCATCACCTTGCGGAACGCGTCCGGGCGCTGCCATGCGACGGTGAACGCCGCGATCGCCCCCGAGCTCGCGCCGCCGATGCCGCGGTGCTCCGGATCCTTCGAGATGTTGAACTCCTTGTTCAACGCCGGCAGCAGTTCGTCCACCACCACGCGCGCGTACTTGTCGTCGAGGGAGTTGTATTCGGCGGGACGGTTGGTATCGCGATCGCCCCAGTTCTGCGGCGTCGGCTCCGGTTGATCCGGGCGCCGGCCGGGATTGATGAACACGCCGATCATCACCGGGATCTCCCGGCGGTAGATCAGATTGTCGAGCACGTTCGGCGCGCGCAGATCGCCGTCCATGTTCTTGAACGCCTGGCCGTCGTTGAACACCATCAGGCTGGCCGGCGCCGCCGGATCGTATTGCGCCGGGACGTAGACCCAGTAGGTGTGCCGCGTCCCGGGATACGCCTCGCTCGGCAGGGTAAACGGCCCGCGGACCTCGCCTTTCGGCACCCCGTCGCGCGGCAGCGAGTCCGGGCCGAGTTGGTAGTGCATGTCCGCATTTGGGGAGGCCGGCGGCGTTTGTTGGACGATCGCTGCCGCCGCGACCGCGAGGCCGGTGACGAGGAAGATGGTCTTCATGCGCCAGAACTCTGGCTCCGCGCGGCGGGAACGTCAAGTCCACCTCAGCCGCGGCGTGGACGGACAGCTGGAGCGATAGTTGCGATCGACGCGCATGTGACCGACGTCTCGGCGCGCCTTCGGGCTGCCCGGCAACGGGCAGGTCTCACGATCGCGGACCTTTCCGCCTCCACCAAAATCCGCGCCGCCTCCCTCGAAGCCATCGAACGGGGGGATTTTGCGTGCCTGCCGGGTGATTTTTATGCCCGCGCGTTCCTGCGGACGTACGCGTCTCAGGTCGGCCTGTCGCCGCAGGCGATCATCAGCGAATACGAACTCGAACATCCTCACGCCGAGCCCGCCGAGCTGGCTGAACCGGACTCTCCGGGGTCCGTGCGCCGCGCGACATCGCAGCTCCTGTCCGCCGCAACCAGCTCTGGCGTGGTGATCGCGCTCGCCGTCGCCCTCCTGGCACTCGCGGTGGCGAACCGGCCCGATCGCCCGCGACCGGCCGAACCCGGCGCCGTCGGCACCAGCGGCGACACGGCGTCCCTGGCGGCTCCCGCGCGCTCGACCCCGGCAACGGCGGCCCCCGCCGCGGCCCGGCCGGCGCCGCGTCAGCTGACCATCGACATTCAGGCCGCCGCGCCGCTGTGGGTGACGGGCGCGGCCGACGGCAGGCGCGTGCTGTATCGGCTGCTCGCGCCGGGTGAACGCGTGACCGTCAACGCCGCCGAGTCACTTGCCTTCCGTGTCGGCGACGCGTCCGCGTTCACCTACTCCATCAACGGCGCGCCCGGCAAACCGCTCGGCGCCGCCGGCGAAGTTCGCGACATCGAGATCACGCGCGACAACTTCGCCGCCTTCGTCCGCTGACCCTGCAATCGTCCATGGCGCGGCGACAGTGCTACCACTGCAAGGACTGGATCGAGGAAGGCGAGCCGCACGACTGCTGGACGACGACCGAGGCCGCGCTCACCGCCGATCTGACCGAGGATCTCCGCGACGCGTGGGAGCGGTTGCGCGAGTCCGCCGTCGAATTCGGCGACCAGCGCATCTACGCGTCGCACAAGTCCATCATGTTCTCGCGCACGTCGTGCTACTTCTTCGTCCGGCCGAAGAAGAGCTTTCTCGAGGTGTGCGTGTTCCTGCCGCGCGCGCTGAAGCACCCGCGCATCCGCCGCGTCCTCCCGTCGTCGAAATCGAAGTTCGCCCACATCGTTCCGATCCGGCACCGGGACGAAGTGGAGGCGCCGATCACCGATTGGCTGCAGCAGGCATACGCCTTCGCCGGAGAGATCGCGCGGACGCCGACTCGGCGCGCAAAGCGGCCATCGGATCGATCCGCGAAGCGCGCCGCGCCGGCACGCAGCCGGCCACGGCGGCGACGAACGTGAGCACCAGGAGCATCGCCGCGAAGGTTAGCGGATCGGTCGCGGCCACGCCGTAAAGCAGTCCGCTCGCAAGGCCGGCCAGCCCCCACGACGCCAGCGTCCCGAGCGCGCCGCCAGCCAGCGTCTGCGCGCTCACCATTCCCTGGACGTTGCGCGCGGACGCGCCGATCGCCATGCGGATGCCGATCTCCTGGCGTCCGCTGTCCGACCGAACAGGAGATCAGCCCGCAGATCCTGACGCCGGCTGTCGAGGGCCATGAATGAGAGCTTTGACGATCGCAGGACCGACCGGCGCGGGTGCGGGGACGGCGAGCCGCTCCTGGTCGACTGCGGGCGTCAGACCGCAGTGGACATCTGCTGGCGGGCCGGGCGATCCCCTTCCGAGGGAAGCGGCTGATCGGACGCCGCGGGCGCGGCGCCGACGAGCTGCGCCAGCATCGCGGCGAAGACGACCGCGACGGCGCGGACGGCATCGGACTCTTCGGATCCCGGCGGCAGTTCGATCGCGAGCACGCCGGCGCACCCGCCCGGAATCTGGAGCGGCACGGCGAGCGCGGCGCTGGCCTCCGGGCTGCCGCCGATGCCGAGCGTCTCGGACGACCGGAAGGCGGCCGCGGTGAGATTGTCGTCGTTCGGCTTGAGCCGCGGGAGCTGTGCCACCAGCTTGTCGGGGTAGCCGTAGACGAGCGCGGGCTGCAGTTCCTCCGCGATCGAATCCCACACCCAGACGATCAGGCCGCGCGCGCCGAGGATCGCGGCCGCCTCCCGCAGCAGCGGCGGCATCTGCGTCGCGTTCTCGACGCGCCCCAGAGCCGTGCACAACCCGGCGGCGGCGAGCAGGTCGATCGCGATCGCCGGCGACGCGGCCTCGGGCGTGATTGGTGCCGGCGCGGGTTCGTCAGCCGCGCTCGTGGCGGTCTCGTCGAACGCGGCCGGCGGATCCATCGCGGCTTCGGCCGCGGGAGGCAGCCCGGCGAGAGGCTCCGGCTCGGGAAACGCCGCCGGTTCGTCGAGGGGACCAGCCAGCTCGGGTTCGACTCGCGGCGGACGCGACGCAGGCGCGCCCAGGGACAGGGCGCTGCCGGTCGTTCCCTGCGGCTGCATCCGCTCGTCGGCGGCCGGTGCGCGCCGGAGCCTGGAGAGCGACCCGACGGCGGATCCGAACAGGTGACGAAGGCGCGTCGAAGCTCCGCCGTTACCCGGGGCTCCGTCCTGCGGCACCGCACCCGCATCGATCACTTCGGGGGTCTCGGGATAGTTCGTCAGGAACTCGGCGAGGGTGGCGTCGGGATCGAGGCCGATGGCTTTGGCGTAGGAGCGAACGTAGGCGCGACGGAAGATTCCGGGCGGCCAGTGCGCCAGGTCGTCGCGCTCGAGCCCGTCGAGGAGCGACATCTTGATCTTCGTCTGCCCCGCGATGACGCTGAGCGGAATCCCTCGTTCTTCACGGTGCTGGCGCAACCGGGCGCCAAAGGAAGATGTCATGTGAAGTACCGACGCGCAGTGCTACGTACTTTAACGCCGTTCGCGCGCAGATGCCATCACTGATGCGAAGGAATTTTGACGGTAGACTCTGCGCGTGCCCGACTCGCCGCCCGCGTTCGAGACGCTGCGCGCCTATCTCGAGGCGCGCGCCTCGTTCACCGGCGATGAGCTCGCGTTCATGCGCGGCCTCTTCGTCGCGAGGCGGCTGGCGGCGGGCGAATTCCTGCAGCGCGCCGGCGAGGCCGCGCGCCACGCCGCGTTCGTCGCCTCCGGCTGCCTGCGCAGCTACGTCATCGATGCGCGCGGCAAGGAACATATCGTCCAGTTCGCGCCCGAGACGTGGTGGCTCGCCGACAGCGAGAGCCTGACGACCGGAGCACCCTCGCGTTACTTCTACGACGCCGTCGTCGACTCCGAGCTGCTGCTCATCGACGGCCCGTCGCACCAGCGGATCGTCGAGCGCGTGCCCGGCTACGGCACCGCGATGCGGACCGGACTGCAGCGCCACGCCGCCGCCAAGGATCACCGGATCGTGAGCGCGCTCAGCGCCAGCGCGGAGGAGCGGTACCTCGCCTTCCTCGCGACCTACCCCTCGATCGCGCAGCGTGTTCCGCAGAAGATGCTGGCGTCGTATCTCGGCGTGTCGCCCGAGACGCTCAGCCGCATCCGCACGAAGCTCTCCCGCGCGTCGCGCAGGTAGTCCCCGTCGCGGGCCCCGCCGGTCTTGCTGGCGACGACGATCAGGCGCGGCGAGGACGCGCCCTCAAAGGGAGCGAGCTGGTAGTCCCCGTACACGGTCTCGATCGTCAGCCCGTAGAGCGCGAACATCAGGCGGAAGTCTTCCAGCGAGAAGGCGGCCACGCGCTCCTCGTACTCGATGACGGGGGCTCCGCTTCCCGCGTCGACGGCGATCCGCTTGAAGATATGGGCCGCATCGGCGCGCCGCGAGATCCTGAAGCGCACCCCGTCCCGCTCCACCGCTTCATACGGCGTGAGCTGCGCCGCGGCGCGGGCCGCGTTCAGGTAGTCGAGCACGAACACGCCGCCCGGCTTCAGCGAGGCGGACACGTTGCGCACCACCGCCAGGTGCTCCTCGGCGCGCTCGAAGTACCCGAAGCTGGTGAACAGGTTGAACACGATGTCGAACGTGTCGAACCCGAACGGCACCCGCATGTCGTGGCGCGCGAAGCGCAGCCGCTCGTGCGCGTGGAGCGACGCGGCGCGGATGCTGTCCGCCGCCAGATCCAGCCCGGTCACGTCGAGTCCCTTGTCCGCGAGCCGGCGCGCGTGCCGTCCCGCGCCGCAGCCGAGATCGAGCACCGACGCGCCGGCGCCCGGCCCGAGCCGGGCGATGAGGGCGTCGACGAACCGCGACGCTTCGCTCTCGTCGCGATGCGCGTACAACCGGTGGTAGTAAGGCGAGTCGAACCAGGACGCAAACCATTCGGACTTCATCGCGGTCTCCCCCGGGCCCGTCATGACGGCCCGTGGGATCACGATAGAGAGCGGCGTCGGGCTGGTAATTGATCTGGATCAAGATCGTCTTGACGGCCGGCCCGCAGGGGTGCGACAGTGCTGTCGGCGCTGGCCTGGCGCCTCACCCCGGCCTGGCCTCCCCCCGCGGGGCTGCGATCGGGGCAAAGGGGTTCCACACCTCGGGCCGTCAACGTGGGTTCTTCACGGTCGCGCGACCATCAGGCGGGGGCTGGCGGACGTGTGACCAGGAAGGACCGTCATGACTCGCGCCCGCGCTCTCAAAGCCGTCATCCGTGCCCGCGCCGCGAAGACCGGCGAACGCTACACCACTGCCCGGCGGCACGTTCTCGCCGCGCTGACGCTCGCGCCGCCGCAGCCGGCGCCGCTTTCACCGCCTGAAAGGCCCAGGGGCGGTGTTTCCGACGCGAAGGTGCGCGAGAAGACCGGCCGCGGACTCGACCACTGGTTCTCCGTGCTCGATCGCTTCGGCGGACCGGGGAAAGGGCATACCGCGCTCGCACGTCATCTCTATGACGACCACGCGGTGCCAGGCTGGTACTCGCAAGGCATCACCGTGGCCTACGAGCGGGCGCGCGGCGTCCGCGCCGCGAATCAGCGCTGCGACGGCGAGTACGAAGTCTCGGTCTCGAAAGTCGTCAACGCCCGGGTGGCCGACGTGGTCGAGGCGCTCGCCGTTGCCAGGCGCCGCAAACGCTGGGGCGCCGGTGTCGACGCGGCGCTGCTGCAGGCGCTCTCCGCGGCGCTGGACGGCAAGGACGGCAAGGGCTTCGTCGTCCGCCCCGACGGCCTGGGACGGTTCCGTTACAAATGGGACAAGACGACCGTGCAGCTCTATCTCATCCCGAAGACCGGCAAGGTCTCGGTGGTCGCCACGAACAGCCGGCTGGCGGATGCCGCGATGGTCGAGGCCCGGCGCCGGACGTGGCGAGCCGCGCTCGAACGTCTGGCAGCCCTGTTCGCGAGCGGACCCACGCTCACTGGTTCTGCACGCCGAGCCGGAAGGCCGCCATCTCCTGTCCGTTCCTGAGATAGAGGCGGTCGCCCACGACGACGGGGTGATTCCAGGTCTTCCCTTCGATCGCGGGGATCCGTGCCGCGACTTCGGTGAACTGATCCGGTGTGGCGCGCACGAGCGCCAGCTCGCCCGCCTCTGAAACCACCAGCAGCAGATCCTGCTCCGCGAGGAGCAGGATCTGACCGTTGCCGTACCGCCCCCCCTTCCACTTGCGCGTGCCGTCTGCGAGATCGATGCAGGCGAGGATGTTGCCGTCGAACCCGTAGGCATGTCCTTCGTGCACGACGTAGTCGTTGAAGTACGGCTTCAGCCCGTTCGTCGTCCAGCGCTCCTCCACCTGCCATTGATCCCCCGAGTGGGAGACGGCCAGACGCCGCGTACCCAGACCGCCCATCGCGTCCGAGGAACTGAACAGGACGTCCCGCTCGCCGATCACTGCCGGCTGCACGATCGGCACCCCGGCGAAGTCGTTGCTCCACAGCACGGTCCCGGTCGACGGCGCGACACTCGTCAGACCCGCACCCGCGAGCAGCAGTACCTGCGGCACACCATCGATCACGGCAAACTGCGGCGAGCTGTAGCTCCCTCCCCTCGATTTCACGAACCATCGCTTGTTCCCCGACTCGCGGTCGTACCCGAGCAGCGCGCCCGAGACGGCGACCACGACGATGTCGTCGAGCACGACCGGTGAGCTGGTGATGCCCCACCCGGGAAGCTTGATCGCGGCGTCTGCGATCGCGTCGCGCTTCCAGACGGCGGCGCCGGTGGCCGCGTCGAGCACCTTGAGAATGCCCGTCGCGCCGAGCGCATAGACGCGCCCGCCGCTCACCGTCGGCGTTCCGCGCGGCCCGGCGCCGCCGTTCGACTCGTAGAAGCGGACGGGATCCTTGTGCATCCACGCGGGCTTGCCGGTATTGATGCGATACGCGGCGACGATCTCGTCGGGACCGCGCTGTTCCTGGGTGAACAAGAGATCTCCGGCGACGGCGAACGACGACCAGCCCGGCCCGATCGGGCGGCGCCAGATCTCGGCGGGGGGCGCTGTCGTCCAGTCGGTGGGAATCTGCACGCCGCGCACCACGCTGTTGCGTTCGCCGCCGCGGAATCCCGGCCAGCGCACGTCCATCTTCACGGGCACCGGGGCAACGGATCGGCTTGCCGCCGCTGCAGGTTCGGCCTCGACGCGCGCGGCGGGGGCCGCCGTCGCCGGTGACGCGGCGGGCGCGGCCACCGGGGCCGGCGGCGGTGTGTCCTGTGCCTGTGCGAGGAGTCGATCCTCGGCTGTCGGGGTCCAGCGCCAGCTCAACTGAGATGCGCCGCCGAACAGCCCGTCGGTCCGAATCAGCGTGAACGAGGCGCACGCGATCAGTACCGCGGCGGAAATGGCGGCCGTTCGGCGGTGCGGCGCAAAGCGCTGGCCGATGACGGCGCCGATCACCAGCGCCACCGGCAGCATCTGCACCGCCATGGCGACGAGCATCAGGCCCATCATTCCGCCGGCGATCGATGGATGGACGACCAGGCGGACGGCGGCCGTCGCGGCGATCGTCAAGGCGAGAATGCCGAGCCGTTCGCGCCAACGCGCCCGGCTGAAGAACAGCCACCACAGGACGATCGCGGCGCCGGCCGCCATCGAACCGAGGGTCGCGATCAGCCCGCCGTTTTCGAGCACGCGCGGCGCGAGGTATTTCAATGCCAATAACAGGGCGGCGGCGGCGACACCCGGCCACAGCCGGAGCGGTTTGAGAGAAGCCGGTGCGTTGGTGTTCATCTGGATTGCCTCGGATGCAGCGAATGGTTCACAGCGCCTCGGACACGCCGGCCGTCAGCACGCGCGCGGACGTTCGTCTCGCACGCAGCCGCCACAGCCACACCGCCATCGCCGCCAGCGCGACGAGCGGAAGGATGCGGAACGGCGGCAGACGCAGCGGTTCCGGCACGCGTGCGGGCGGACCAAGGAAGAAGGAAGCGGCGGCAACGAACAAGCCGGTGCACATGCGCCACAGATGGCGCTTCAGCCTCGCGGCGCCGTCGAGGCCGCCCGTGCGCAGCATCCGCCGATCGCCATTCCCGCCGAGCAGCGCGATGCCCGCGAACATCAGCAGCGGTGCGGTGAATGCACCCTGGCTGCCGCTGACAGCGATCGCCGAGGCGACGGCGCCGAACAGGAACGCCGCGATCATCGCCGCCCGCTCGAACGTTTGCAGCCGCGCCGAGCGCGGACGCACCGTGACGTAGGCAGTCGCGATCAGATAGGCGGTCACGAGTCCCGCCGGGATGTTCACCGCGGCGCCCGGACGGCCCGCCGCGACGATCGCGCCGGTGAGCGCCATGACCAGCATGGCGCACACGAAGATCGTTCCGCTGCGCCGGTGCACCGACGCACCCTTGGTCGCGAACAGCGCGAGATAGCCGGTGAGAATTGCGACCGCGCCGGCAGCGACGTGAACCGGGAGGAGCATGACTTCACTCCGAACGGAGAGCCTGCAGAACGTCGACGCGGGAGGCGCGCGCGGCCGGCACGAGCGAGGCGGCAAGCGCCGCGGCGATCAGGACGGCGGCGGCGACCGCCGCCGGCAGGAGTCCCGGCCCCTGCGTCGCCGTGATCATGCGCGCCGCGGTTCGGGTCAACAGATACCCGCCGGCGGCGCCGGTGACGACGCCGACGGCCGCGATGACCGCGCCTTCGGACACGACGCGCCTCAACAGCCTCCGCGGCGCACATCCGACCGCCATGCGGATGCCGAACTCGCGCGTCCGGGCACTCACCGAGAACGCCAGCACCCCGGCCACACCGACGATCGAGATGAGCAGCGCGATCCCCGCGAACCCGGAGAAGACGAACGCATTCAGGCGTTCCGGCGACAGCACCGTGGCGCGGACGTCCGCCAGCGTCGCCGCGCGCTCCACCGGCTGCTCCGGGGCCAGCTCACGAACCGTGCGGGTGATCGCCGGAACCAGCGTGTACGGATCACCGGCGACGCGCACGAACAGGCGGCCGCCGACGCCGAGCTGCTGGACCGGCAGATACAGCGTCATCGCGGTCTCCCGCACGACGTTCTCGTCGTCCACGTCACCGACCACGCCGACGATCCGGCTGGGCAACGGCGCTCCATTGATCGGGTTGCGCCACTGCAGCCGCCGGTTCAAGGCGTCGCCGCCCGGAAACAGCCGCTGCGCGATCGACTGGCTGATGATCGATACGAGTTCGTTGCCGCGCCGGTCCTCGTCGGTGAAGTCGCGCCCGGCCACGAGCGGAATGCCGACGACGCCGAAGAATCCCGGCGTCACCATGCGAAGGCGCGTGCGCGGATCCTCTTCGCCCGCGGACCGCTGATAGCCGTCGATCGTGAAGGGCACGTTCGGCCCGTTTCCACCCGCGTCGCGCCATGGCGCGAAGCTGCCGACCGCCGCTCCGGCGACGCCGGGCAGCACGCCGATCCTGCGGATCGCGTCGCGGTAGAAGCCCAGGACCTTGGCGTCTCCCATCCCGACGCCCGTCGCCGGCGTCGGGATGTCGAACACCAGCACGTGATCCATGTCGTAACCGGTGTTCGCGTGCCGCATCGACATCAGCGTCGCCACCAGCATTCCGGCGCCCGCGAGCAGCACGAACGAACACGCAATCTGCGTCGTCGCGAACACGCGGAGGCGGCGATTGGTTCCCGGCGTCATCCGGATGCTGCCGCTCGACAGCCCCAGCCCCGCCGGCCCGTGACTCGATGGGAGCCGCGGCACGTAAGCGAGCAGCACCGCGGCGGCGAGGGCGAGCCCGGCCGCGATCCACAGGACGCTCTGATCGACGCGGACGTCGAGCGCCCGGATCGAGAACCGCGCCGCGTAGCTCGCGACCATGTCGACGAAAGGACCCGCCAGCACCAGGCCGAGCGCCGCGCCCGCGCCGCACAGCAGCAGGCTTTCGGCGAGCAGCGTCCGTCGAAGCGCACCGGTTCCGGCGCCGAGCGCGGCCCGGACCGCCAGCTCTCCCTCCCGCCGGACGGAGCGCGCCAGGATCAGATTGGCCACGTTGGAGCACGCGATCACGAACACCACCGCCGCCGCCGCGAGCAGCACGATCAGCACCGTGCGCGCCGGCGAGGCGATGCGATCGCGCAGCCGCTCGGTGGTGACGCGCACGTTGGCCTGCGGTGAGTACGCCGCTGGATGCGCCTGCATGATCGCGGCGTGTGCCGCGGTCAGCTCGGCGCGCGCCTGCTCGAGCGTGGCGCCCGGCGCGAGGCGCCCGAACAGCTCCGTCATGCGGTGCGTGCGGCTCGTGACCATCAGCGCGCTCATGTGGTGCGGGCTCGCCACCACGTTCGCGATTACTTCCGTCGTTGCCGGGTAGGGAATCGACGGCTCGAGAACGCCGACGATCGCCGCCGGGTTCGGCCCGAGCCGTATCGTCCTGCCGACCACGGAGGGATCGCCGTTCAACGACGTGGTCCAGAACCGGTGCGTGAGAACCACGACCGGCGTGGCGTCGGGTCCGTCGTCCCGGGCATCGACCAGGCGTCCGAGCGCGGGCCGCAGCCCCATCACCTCGAAGAACGATCCGCTGACGACGCCGGCCTTCACGACGCGCGGCTCGGGTGTGAGGCCGACCATGGTGAACTCGACGGTCGAGAAATCGCCGAACGCCGCGATCGAGGTGACGCGCGACTTCAGATCGGTCACCTCCGGGACGGAGAAGGTGATGTTGTCGGCGCCGATGCCGGGGGCGCTCTGACGGATGTAGACGAGGCGTTCCTCGCCGCGATTGACGAGCGGCCGCAGCAGCACGCCGCGGACGACGCTGAAGATGGCGGCGTTGGCGCCGATGCCCAGTGCGAGCGTCACCACCACCGTGGCGGCGAGTCCCTTGGCCCGTCGCAGGGAGCGCAGTGCGATGCGAAGGTCCCGGCCAAGCGCGGCGGCGCCGTCGATCCACCGGCTGTACCACACCTGCCGCATCGACTCTCGCACGGCAGGCACGTAGCCGAGCTCGCGCAGCGCCGCCAGCCGCGCCGCTTCCGGGTCCTCCCCGGCATCGATGCGCTCGCGCACGCTGATCGCCAGGTGCGCGCGGATTTCGTCGTCCAGCTCACGTTCGTCGGGACGCATGGCCTGGTCTCACTCGTCGGTGCCTGGGGCGGGCTGCATGATCCGGCCGATGGCGTTGACCAGCTGGGTCCAGCGCGATTCCTCGCGCAGCAGCTGCTTCCTGCCTTCGGCGGTGAGCCGGTAGAACTTGGCGCGCTGGTTGGCCTGGCTGACACCCCATTCGGCGTTCAGCCAGCCGCGTTTCACCAGCCGGTGCAGCGCGGGGTAAAGGGAGCCGGTTTCGACCTTGAGCAGGTCGTCGGACTGGGTCCGAATCGCCTGCCCGATGCCGTGGCCGTGCTGGGGCCCCCACTGAAGGGTGCGCAGAATGAGCATGTCGAGCGTGCCCTGGAGCAGCTCCAGGCGCCCGTCGTCGGAGTGTTTTGCCATAGCCGTAGAGAGTCTACGGCTTTAGACGTAGGCCGTCTACGGCTTGTTCCAGGCGCGCGAATCCGCGGCTAGCCCACGACCTCGCCGCGGACCGCCCAGGCGCGCCCCTGCATCGAGATCGTGGCGCCGGTCGTCGTGCCGGTCAGCCGGTGCGCGAGCCGTTCGCGGAGCTGTTCACGAGCGGCGTCGGGCAGCGCCGCGATGAACACACCCGCCGGGCCCTGCCCGGCGAGAAACGGCTGCCAGTAGTCGTCGAACGATGCGAACGGCATGTCGATTACCAGGCTCGTCTCGACGACGTCTCGCAGCCCCCGGGCGCGCCACAACGCCGCCAGCTCGCCGGCGGTCGAGAAGCGCATGTGCCGTTCGTCCCTGCTATCCATCTCCGGGCGAAGCGCAATCGCTTCATCCCAGAACGTGCGCAGCATTTCCATGCCCCCGGCGTAATCCCATACCGCGGCCGCCACCGTCCCGCCCGGCCGTGTGACCCGGATCATCTGATCGACCGCCGCGCCGGGCTCCGGAACGAAGTTGAGAATGAGCAGCGAGAGAGTCCGGTCGAACGAGGCAGCAGGAAACGGAAGCTCGCGTGCGTCACCGACCCGGAACCGGACGCGGTCGGTTCCGTGACGGCGTGCCGCCGCGGTGACGTACGCCGCAGAGGGATCGACACCCGATACCTGCACTGACGGCCCGATGGCAGCGGCCGCCGCGGCAAGGGCGCCCGTCCCGCAGCCGACATCGAGGACGCTGTCGCCATCGCGCACCCCCGCGAACTGCACGAGCGCCGGCGCGAGCTTCCGGCTCCATCGCCCCATGAACCGCTCGTAGGCGTCGCCGGCGGAGAACATCCCGGGGGGCGTCTTCTGCATACATACAAACCTACCCTGAAGGAGGGCGGAGGCCGGCAGCGGACCCATTCGAAATGACATACGCTTCAGCGGCACGTCGCGCGCTCCGCACCCATCGGACCGATGCGTTGAAGCAGGCGTGGCGCAGGATCGCTGTCATGCCTGAGTTGCCCGAAGTGGAAACCGTGCGGCGCGAGCTGGCACCGGCAATGGAACGGGCCAGGTTCCAGCAGGTGACCCTGCGCCGGCACGACCTGCGCGAGCGGTTTCCGCGGCGCTTCCGCGAGCGGCTCGTGGGGGAGACCGCGCTCTCAGTGGACCGGCGGGCGAAGTATCTCGTCGTGCCCCTCTCGTCGGGCGAGACGCTGCTGATGCACCTGGGAATGTCCGGTTCGTTCCGGGTGAACGACAGCGAAACGGTCCCGCACGACCACGTGGTCTTTCACATGTCCTCGGGGTCGGTCGTCACGTTCAACGATCCCCGCCGGTTCGGATTGATGGACATCGTCGCGCCGGGAAGGCTGGAGCAGCACCCTGCGCTGAGCCGTCTCGGACCCGAGCCGCTCTCGGCCGAGTTCGACGGCTACACGCTGGCGCGCGGCTGCCGCGGCAAGCGGACGCCGCTCAAAGTGGCGCTGCTCGATCAGCGCGTCGTCGCCGGTCTCGGGAACATCTACGCGAGCGAGGCGCTCCATGTCGCGGGACTGTCGCCCAACCGCCTCGCCTCCACGATTTCCACACCGTCCGGTCTGCCGCGCCCGGCGGCGCACCGGCTGGCGGCGTCGATCAAGAAAGTGCTCGAGGACGCGATCGCCCGCGCCGCCGGTGGAGACTATCGAGGGTCGCGCTTCCGCGTCTACGACCGTGAGGCCGAGCGCTGCCGCCGGCCGCGCTGCACCGGCACGATCCGCCGCCGCACGCAGGCCGGACGATCGACCTTCTACTGCGCGGTGTGTCAGCGCTGACCGGCTGGCAGAGGTTGACGCGCACCGGCGGCACGCCTCACCATCGCATCGGAGGTGCCTGGATGGCCAAGCGCAAGTCGGCAGCGTCACGCAGCGTGAAGTCGGCGATGCACCGCAGGAAGAAGGGGACGTTGAAAAGCGGCTCGGGGCGCCGGGTGAAGAGCCGCAAGCAGGCGATCGCCATCGGTCTGAACGAAGCGCGCAGGAAGGGAGCAAAGGTTCCGCGCCGCAAGGGCTCGCGCAAGGGCTCCGCCAAGAAACGCTGAACGGACGGCGTCAGCGCCGCGACGAACGGACAGGCTCGGTCGCCGGCGCGGCAGCGTCCGACCACTCGCGAAATACCGTCTCTTCCGACCCGAAGGTCAGCGCGGCGCCGTCGGTGACATGACACGGCGTCGCGATCCGCTCGCCGTTCACGAACGTGCCGTTCGTGCTCCGCCGATCCTCGACCACTGCGCGGCCGTTGGCGATGAAGATGTGCGCGTGCTCGCGCGACACGCTGCCGGCGTCGATCCAGATGGCGCTGCCCGGGCTGCGGCCGACGACGTTCTCCCCTTCGGCGAGGGGCAGAATCGTGTCCTTCCACACCAGCCACCAGCGCGGCCTTGCCGGCGTCCGCCGCGGCTCGGCGCCTTCCAGCACCTCGATCTCCGCCGCGAACCGGTACCCGCGCCGCGAGACCGTGCAGACGTACGCGGGCGACTTCGGGTCGTCGCCGAGAGCCTTCCGGATTTCCGCCACCGCGTTGCCAAGGTTGGCCTCCAGCACCACGGCGTCCGGCCACAGCTTGTCCTGCAGCTCCGCCTTCGTCACCAGCGCGGGACGGCGCTCGATGAGGATCTGCAGCAGGTCGAACGACTTGGGCGCCAGGTGCACGCGGGCGCCGTCGCGGCGCAGCTCGCGCGTTGCGGTATCGAACTCGAACGAACCGAAGCGGACCCTCATGTCGTATCTGCGGAATGGTTACGGTTTCCCTGTGACACGGGTTCACACACCCCGTAATAGTAAGGGAGCGAAAGGTCGCGGGAGCACGGCATGGCGCAGGCGGTAAAGGCACCGACGGGGTTGAGCATCTGGAACGCGATGCGGGAAGAGCTGCGCCTGAACCTCTACCCGCTCCCCTACACGACGCTGCCGCCCGCGATCTTCCACGTCTACCTGCACCCGGCCGATTTCGATCGCATCGAAGGCATCGTCCCGCGCCTCGTTGCCGAGCTGCAGCAGGCGCTGAGCGACGAGGTGCGGCGCATCAACCAGGGGCGCGAGCGCTCGGGCGGCGTGCTGGCGCGACTCATCGCCCAGGCCGAAGCGCCCCCCATCGAAGTGCCGCCCGGCGGGTGGGAAGTTCAGGTGAACGCCGATCGCAACGGAACGCTGCAGCCAGGAGAGCTCGGCATCGATTCGATGCTGCCGCTGCCGCCGCCCCTGGAGTTCGGCGGACCGGCGACGACCCGGATCGTGAAATCGGTGCTGAACGAAAGCGGCCGAAGCAGCACGACGATCGAGGTCGCGCCGGCCGCCGCGGCGACGTCCCCTGCCGCCGAGATCGATCTGCGCGAGCGCGCGATGCTGACCTATGACGACGAGCAGGGGCATCACGAGTTCGCGATGTGCAAGGACACACTCTCGATCGGCCGCGGCGGCAGCTCGGTGTGGGTCGACGTCCAGGTCTTCACGTCGTCGAAGGTTTCGCGGGACCACTGCCGGATCCGGCGCGATCGCTCCGGGAGGTTCTTCATCCAGGACGCCAGCAGCTGGGGCACCTCGGTGAATGGCACGCCGGTTCCCGCGGCGATCAAAGGTCCGGACGGCGTGTTGCGCCCGGGCGCCGAGCACGAGCTTCCGGCGCCGTCGCGGATTCAGCTCGCCGACGCGCTCGTCATCGAATTCAGTCCCCGCCGATGAGCGCGCTCTACTGGCTCCACTTCGTCTATCTGGCGGCGCTGGCCGCCGCGCTGGCGTGCCTGTTCTGGCTGGCGCGGGTGCACGACCGTGGCTGACGTGCGAACGGCCGCCGCCGCGGTGCTGAGCGCCGCGGCGCGGACTCATCCCGGCCGCGTTCGCCTGAACAACGAGGATCTGCCCGTGCTCGACGCCGCGCGCGGGGTCTTCGGCGTGATCGACGGCATCGGCGGCCAGGCCGGGGGGGAAGTCGCGGCGGCGACGGCGCGTGACGTGATCCTGCAGCGTCTCGCCCGGCCGGTCGGCACGCCGGCGGAACGGGTCCGCGAAGCCATCGCCATCGCCAACAACGAAATCTACCGCCGCGCCGCTGCTTCGCCGGAGCTCGGCGGGATGGGGTGCGTGATCACCCTGGCCATCGTGTCGGACAGCCGGATCACGATCGGGCACGTCGGCGACACGCGCCTCTACAAGATCCGGCCGGAGACCGTCCGAAAGGTCACGCACGATCATTCGCCCGTCGGCGAGCTCGAGGATGCCGGCGGGCTCGCCGAGCCCGAGGCGATGCGCCATCCGCGCCGCCACGAGGTGTTCCGCGACGTCGGCACGATCTACCGCGACAAGGACGAGCAGGAGTTCGTCGACGTCATCGAGGAGCCGCTCGAGCCGGATGCGGCGATCCTGATCTGCTCGGACGGGCTCAGCGACATGCTTCCCGCGGCCACCATCGGCCATGTCGTCCGTCAGCATGCCGGCTCGCCGGAGCGCGTCGTCGAAGCCCTGGTCGCGGCGGCGAACGACGCCGGCGGACGCGACAACGTGACGGTCGTCTATGCCGAGATGCCGCTGTTCGCCGAGCGGCTGGGCCGCGCCGCCGACGTGGCCCTGACGCCGACGGAGGACATGCGATTCCCCGCCGCGGACGCGGAACCGATCGGCGTGCCGGCCGTTGCCGCCGCACGGCCTGGACGGTTGAGGCGCGCGCTGCGCGCGATCAATGCCAGCCGGGCCACGTGGTTCGTCGCCGGCGCGCTCGCGGGAGTCGTCGGAGCGCTCGCGCTGACGTGGTACGTCGCGACGACGCAGATGCGGCCGCCGCAGACGCTGATCGTCGCCCCCGACGGCAGCGCTCCGTACAGCCGAATCTCCGAGGCGCTCGCCGCCAGCCGTCCGGGAGATGTCGTTCGAGTCGAGCCCGGCGTCTACCGCGAATACGTCGAACTGCGCAGCGGCGCGGATCTGGTCGCGCGCGTGCCGGGAACGGTGACGATCGCGCGCCCGATCGGCTCGAACGCGGCGGTGCTGGCGTTGACCGGTCCGTTCAACGCCCGCGTTGCGGGAATCCGCGTCGAATCCGATACGCCGGTGGACGTCGGCGTCCGCGTCACCGCGCCGGCGGCCACGCTCGATCTGGTCGAGATCACCGGCGCGATCCGCCGCGGCATCGACGTGTCGCCCGCCTCGGCGGTAACCGTGCGCGGCAGCCGTTTCGCGATCCCCGGACCTCTGCTCGCCGTGCCGGACGATGCATACGCGACCGTGATCAACTCGGTGGCAGTGCGATCCGGGGGCACCGGTGGAACCGCGCTCTCGATTGGCACGTCAGCACGTGTCGTGTTGCGCGGCAATGTGTTCTCCGGCTACAGCGCGGACTTGATCGAAGGGATCGGCGCGGCGCGGCGTGCCGAGCTGCTGGCCGGGAACATCCTCGTTCCAGCCGAGGCCGCTCCGCCGCCGGTGCGTCCGGCGCCGCGGGCGCGCGGCGCCCAGGGGCGGTAATGGCGCGCGAGGACTTCGAGCTTCTCGATCCGAAGCCGATCGGGCGCGGCCAGTTCGGCACGGTGTTCGCCGCGCGGCGCCGCAGCGACGGACGGCTGACGGCGCTGAAGGTGATCCTCCATGCCGGCGAGAACGGCGCCGCGACGATCGCCGCCGAGAGGCACGGCGCGATCCTGCAGCAGGCCTTTGCCGCCGAGCACGGCATGGTGCCGGAGGTGTTCGACTTCGGGCCCGACGGCGACGACTTCTACATCGCCATGGAGCTGGTCGAAGGGCCGTCGCTCGAAGAGCGGCTGCGGCGCGGCCGGCTCCCGTACGACGACGCGGTCGGCCACGCGATCTGGCTGTGCCAGTTCCTCGATCGCGCCCACGGGTTTTCCGCCACCATCGAGCAGCGCCGGTACCGGCTGCTGCACAACGATCTCAAGCCGGCGCACCTGAAGATTCCCGAGAACGGCGAGCGCAAGGTGCTCGACTTCGGCATGGCGAAGGTGCTGGAAGAGGCGCGCGACCTCGCGACGGACGTGGGGCGCACCATCGCGTATGCGGCACCTGAGCGGCTGCGGTCGGAGCGCGTGAACGTGCACGCCGACTTCTGGTCTCTCGGCGTGATGCTGTACGAGATGGTCTCGGGCCATCGGCCGTATCCGCTGCTCGAGGATCCGCGGCTGCGGCGGCAGTTGTACAGCGCCATCACCAACAACGCGCCGCGCGCGGCGCTTCCCCCCGATTGTCCCGTCCACCTGCAGGCGATCATTCACCGGCTGCTCGCGTTTCAGCCGGCGCATCGCTATCAGCGCGCCTCGGAAATCCTCGCCGACCTCGAGCGGTTCGCGCGGCGTGAGACGCCGATGGCGGCGGTCTACTACGAGACGCCGGCGACGCTGCCCGTCTCGCGGGGCGCGGCCGCGGCGGTGGTCGAGACGGAGCCGGTGACTCTCACCGAACCGCGCCTCGCACCGCCTGCAGTGGCGATGACCGATCCGCTTCCGGCACCACCCCCGCCGCTCGCGGCGAGGACGGAGGCTGTGCCGGCGGTTCAGCCCGCTGGCGTTCCGCCGGCGCGGACGGCGGCGCGTCCGGCGCTGCGCCGGCTCGCGGGGGCAATCGCCACCGTGTTGCTGATCGGCATCGTGCTCACCGAAGGCGTCGAGTGGCTGTTCGCCGAAGGGTTCCGCAAGACGATTCCCGGCATCGACGAACGCGCCGTCGTCGCCGCGCGTGAGGCGTACGACGCGATCGAGCGCTGGGCGCTCCTCGACGTCGGCCTCCGGATGCGGGTCAACAGTCAACTGCTCTCGACGCTGCGTACGGTCGGAGACCGTGTCATCGCCGATTACCGGCGCGAGGTGCCGACCATGGGGCCCGAGGAGTGGCGGCAGGCGCAGGCGGCCTTCGCGTGGGCGCGCGTGCTGGCGCCGCGGGACGGGACGCTGCTCGCGAAGCAGTTGACGGCCGATGCGCACGTGCGGCGGCTGGCCGCGCAACGGGCGCGCCCGCAGAGCACGCCGCTCGCGCAGGCGGCGGTCGCACGCTTCCGGGACGCGGCGGCGGCGGATCCCAGGTCGTTCGATCCGTACGTCGGCATGGCGATGACGCAGCTCTACGTCCTCGCGGACGTCGACGGCGCCATTCAGTCGCTCGACGAAGCGGTCAAGCGCGGGTACTCGATCACTCGACGCGACACGGCGCTGCTCGGCGACGCCAGCTTGCGCCGCGGACTGATGGGCAAACGCCGCGCGGCGCTCCTGACCGGCGATCAACGCATCGTCGCACTCGAGAAGGCGAAGGCGGATTTCGAGACCTGCGTTGCGTCCTTCGAACGCATCGTCGAGTTCGGGAACGCCGCAAAGCACGTCGAGACCTGCAAGACACAGCTTCGGCAGATCGTCCAGCAGCTGACGCCGGAAGAGGCGCTGCCCCAGGAGGGCAGGGAGTTCTAGCCATGCGCGTCGTCCATGCGGAACGGATCGACCAGCCGGCGGCAGACGGGCGGCTCCACAGCCTGAACATCGAGCTCGCCGGACTCGCCATCGCCTCGGCGATCGTGCTGTGCGGCGTGGTGCTGACCTGGACGGCGAAGATCGGCGCGCCTGACCTCACGCCGGCGGGTGGCGTCATTCCGCTGTATGCGGTGAAGAGCGCCGCCGAGCTCGAACCGGCGCTGACGATGTTCGAGGCGGCGCCCGCGCGGGAATCGGCGGCGCGCGCCCTGTTCGCGCGAATGACCGCGCCCGGCGGTCTCGATCGCGTCGGACAACTTCGCGAAGTGCGCACACGAACGGGCCATGCGCTGCTGTCGCGCCAGGACATCGTCGCGCTGAAGCCGCGGCTGGCGGTCAGGAGCATCGCACAGTTCTCGCGGCGCGTCGCCGGGTCCGTGGCGATCTTCGTCGCGGCGTTCTGGCTGGCGCATCTGTTCCGCCGCCGGCGCCGGCGCCACGACGATCCGCTGCTGCTGCCGGCGCTGATGATGCTGTGCGGGATCGGCCTGATGACGATGATCGCGCTGCGCGATCCGATCCGCGACACCGTCAGCGCGGAGCTGTTCGCGGCGGGGGCCGCCGCGGGTGTGCTGGTGATGGTTGCGGTGTCGGAGGTGGATTTCGAAGCCTCACGGCTGCGGCGGGCGGTGCTGCTGCCCCTCGGCCTCGCGTGCGCGCTGGCAGCGCTGCTGCTCGCGTTCGGCAGCGGTCCGGGCACCAGCGGGGTGAAGGTGAACCTCTTCGGCGCGCAGCCGGTGGAAGCGATTCGCCTGCTGGTCGTGTTCGCGCTGGCGGCGTACTTCGGCCGGCGCATGGAGCTGCTGCGGGAGTTGTCGGAACCGCCGACGGCAGCGCGGCCGTGGCTGCGTTACGTGCGCCTGCCGCGATGGCGCGACGTGCGCCCGGTGCTCGCCGGCATGACGCTGGTGCTGTTGTTCTTCTTCTTTCAGAAGGATCTCGGGCCGGCGCTGGTGCTCTCGTGCGTGTTCCTGGGCATGCTCGGCATGGCGCGCGGACGGCCCGGTCTCGCGGCGCTCGGCCTGGCGCTGCTGTTCGCCGGATTCGCGGCCGCCTACTGGACGGGCATGCCGGCGACGGTCCGCAACCGCGTGATGATGTGGGCGGACCCGTGGAACAACGGCGTACCCGGCGGCACGCACGTCGCGCAGGGGCTCTGGGCCTTGTCGACGGGCGCTGTCTGGGGCAGCGGCGGCGGACTCGGCAGCCCCAATGCCATCCCGGAAGGGCATACGGACTTCGTGCTCGCCGCGATCGGCGAAGAGCTCGGCTGGATCGGCTTCGCGGTGGTCGCCGGGCTGTACGCGTTCCTCTGCTGGCGGTGTCTGCGGATCGCGCGTCGCGCGCCCGGGGACTTCACGTCGTTCCTCGCCGTCGGCGTCGTTCTCGTGCTCAGCGTGCAGGCGATCGTGATCGCCGGAGGGCTGGTCGGCCTGATTCCGCTCTCGGGCGTCGTCACACCGTTCCTGAGCTACGGCCGTTCGTCGATGCTCGCCAACTGTGCCGCGATCGGCATCGTGCTGTCGATCGCGCGCCGGCAGTCGCGCGATCGCGCGCACATGCGGACGCCGATACGCTTCGTCGCCGCGGCGCTCGGCCTCGCGGGCGCGGCCATTCTCTCGCGCGCCGCCTGGATCCAGGTGGTTCGCGCCGATGACTTCGCCGCGGCGTCGAGTCTCGCGGAACAGGCGGACGGCGGCTATCGGTTCGAGTACAACCCTCGACTGCTCGCGGCGGCGCGTTCGCTCGAGCGCGGCAGCATCTACGACCGGAACGGCCTGCCGCTGGCGACGAGCCGGGCGAACGAGATATCCGCGATCGGCGTCACCTACGCGAACGCCTCCGGCGTCGCGGTCGACGACTGCGCCGATGACCGCGTTCGCTGCTATCCCCTCGGCGGCCTGGCGTTTCACCTGCTCGGCGACTGGGCCACGCAGGCGAACTGGGGCGCGCGCAATTCCTCTTACCTCGAGCGCGACAGCGACGCCAGACTGAAAGGCTTCGACGACCATGCGGCGGTCGTCGAGGTGGTGAGTCCGCGCAGCGGTGAACGGACGCAGGCAGTCCGGCGCGACCTGCGCGACCTGCTTCCGCTCGTGCGGCAGCGCTACCGCCCGCGCAGCGCTGCGGTGATCGCGATCCGCTCGCGCGAGCGCGACCTTCACACGACGCTGGATGCACGCTTCCAGGCCCGCGTCGCCGCGGCGCTGCGCGACGGCATCGCCGCCGGCCGCGTCGCCCGCGGCGCGGCAGTCGTCCTGGATGCGGCCACCGGCGAGCTGCTCGCCGCCGCGAGTTACCCCTGGCCGACGCAGGGAGCGGCGGGCCGTGATGTCGCCGGTAACCAGGACGATGCGGCGCAGTGGCTCGACCGGGCGCGGTACGGCCTGTACCCGCCGGGATCCACCTTCAAGTTGATCGTCGCCGCCGCCGCGCTGCGCACGCACGAAGATCGCGATCGCTTCGTGTGCCGACGGCTGCCGGACGGACGCGTGGGCAATTACGTCCGCGGCATGTCGCGGCCGGTGCGCGACGACCTGCTGGACACCGTGCCGCACGGCGAAGTCGATCTGGACCGCGGTCTCGCGGTCTCCTGCAACGCGTACTTCGCGCAGCTCGCGCTGGCGATGGGTCCGCGGCCGCTGATCGACGCCGCCTCGCTGTTTCAAATCAGCGTCGCACGCTCGTCCACGCCTGACGGTGTGAGGCCGCACCTCGCGCAAACCGGTTATGGCCAGGGGGAAGCGCTGGTGACACCGCTGAAGCTCGCGCGCGTGTCGGCGTCGATCGCCGCCGGCGGCGGGATTGTACCCGTGCGATGGGAGGCATCGGCGGAAGACACGGCAGGCCCGGGAACGCGCTTCCTGTCCGCGCGTGACGCGGAGCGGATCGCGCGGGCGATGCGCGCGGTGGTCACGTCCGGCACCGGACGCAGCCTGCGATCGCTGCCGATCGCCATCGCCGGAAAGACCGGCACTGCGGAGATCGGCGGCGCGGCGGCGCACGCCTGGTTCACGGGCTTCGCGCCCGCATCGGGGAAGGGACGCCGGATCGCCTTCGCAGTGCTCGTCGAGAACGCCGGCTATGGCGGCCGCGCCGCGGCGCCGATCGCCGGCGCCATCGTCACTGCCGCGAGCGAGCTGGGCCTGATCAAGTGAGGAGGGGGCGGTGACGGAACCACTGTGGGACGCCGCGCGCACGTTCGGACGGCGCGTGCGCAGTTTCTTCGATGCGCCGCCGGATGCGGATGCCGCGCCGCTGGAACTGCTGCAGTCCGCGCTCGACCAGCTGGAGCAGAAGGTCGTGCCGGCCGGCCGCGGCACCCGCATCTTTCCCTACAACCGCGTTCGCGTCTTCGTGACCCAGCCCTCCGCCGACGCCGCCGCCCTCGATGCCGTGTTCGCACAGCTCGAGCGGCGGTTGCGGGAGCGGCTCGCGGAACTGCGCTGCGAGCCCCCCGGCGCCCTCGACGTCAGCGTCACCGTGTCCGGCGGCGCGCAGGACGGCGCGCCGGTGCTGCGGGTGGACTGCGCCGCCGAGCGCGACGCCGCTCCTCGTCGAACCCTCGGCACCATCCCCGAGCTGCGCCTCCGGATCGTCAAAGGGCAATGCGACAACAGCGAGTACACGTTCGCGGCCGGCGCCGTGTCGATCGGCCGAGGCTCCGAGCCGGCCGACGCCCTGGGGCGCGTGCGGCGGAACGACGTGGCGTTCAGCGACGCGCGCGACGGCGTGAGCGAGACGGTGGCCCGCGCCCACGCGCGGATCGAGTTCGACGCGGCGGCCGGCGCTTACATGCTGTTCAACGAGTCGAGCACCAACCCGACGTTCCTTCTCCGCGGCGGGCGGACCCTGAAAGTTGCGCCGCGTGACCGCCGCGGCGTGCGCCTCGCCTCCGGCGATGCAATCCAGCTGGGCCGGGCCGTCGTGGCGATCTCGCTTGGCGAGCGTCCCTGATTCCCTCGGCGGCGGCTGAAACTTCCGCACCATTCGAGGGTCTTGTAAGGTCGGAGGCACCGGCCGATGATCCTCACGAGTTTCCTGACCGACGTCCGGCGCGATCTGGCTCTCGGCGTCCGCCTGCTCGCCCGCTATCCGGGGTTCTCGGCCGTCTCGATCGCCACGCTGGCCATTGCGATCGGCGGCAACACGGCGGTCTTCACCATCGTCAACGCGCTCCTCCTGACCCCGCCGCCCGTCAGCGAACCCGGCAGGCTGGTTCGCGTGTACCCAGGGCAGAGCCTCACCTCGTGGCCCGTCTACGAAGACATTCGCGATCGCGCCGGGGTGTTCTCGAGCGTCGCCGCATATCGGCTCACGTCGATGAACCTCGACCAGGGAGGCACGGCGATCAGGCTGCGCGGACAGATCACGTCCGCCAATTACCTGACCCTGCTCGGCGTCCGCCCTCACGTGGGCGATACCTACCGGGCTGACGACGCCACGGCTGCCAGCGTCGTCCTTGCGCATCACGTCTGGAGGCAGCGTTTCGGGTCGGATCCCGCGATCGTGGGCCGAACGCTGGTGCTCGGCGGCCGATCGGTGCAGGTGTCCGGTGTGATGGCGGACGGATTCCGCGGGACCGCACCGCCAGGATTCAGGCTCGACTTCTGGATGCCGCTGGATCCGCGCCGCGCCGGGGACGCGACGCCAAGCCGGCTGCTGCCTCAGTTCGAGGTCGTGGCGCGGCTGAAGCCGGGGATCGAACGCGAGGCGGCAACCGCGGCGCTGCGGACAGTGGCTTCACAGCTGCGACGCGAGTACCCCGAACTCCCCGAGTCGCTGGCCGGCATCGACGCTCGCCCCCTGTCGGGAGTGCATGCGTTCCAGGGAATGATCAGCATCGTCTGGCCGATCTTCGCGTTCCTTTTCCTGCTCACGATCGTGTCCGGCTTCGTGCTGGTGATCGGCTGCAGCAACATTGCCGGACTGCTCGTCGGACGCGCCGCGCTCCGCCAGCGGGAGATCGCGGTCCGGCTCTCGCTCGGATCCAGCCGCGGCCGCCTCGTGCGGCAGCTGTTGACCGAGAGTCTGGTGCTCGCGGGAGCGGGCGGAGTGGCCGGACTGCTTCTCGCCGCCGGGCTCGTGGGGTTCGTGGAACTGGCGATTCAACGGATGCCCTTCCCGCTCCATCTGGATCTCGCGCTCGACCGGCGCGTGCTCGCCTATGCGATCGCGCTTTCGACGGCGACCGCGGTCCTCTTCGGCCTGTTGCCGGCACGACAGGCGGCACGCGTCGATCTGACCACGTCGCTCAAGGCGGACAGCAGCGGATCGCCCGAGCGGCGCCGGCTGCGGCGCGCGATGGTCGCGCTGCAGGTCGCGGTGTGCTCGGCGCTCATCGTGTGGAGCGTACTGTTCGTGCGCAGCCTGGGCAGGATTCACGCGATCGAACCGGGCTTCGATTCAACCGGCGTCGTCCTCGGCACCGTCGAGATCGATCGCAGCCTCGATGCCGCACGCGGAGATCAGATTCTCAGCGACTGGACGCGGCGAGTCGGCGCGTCCCCCGGCGTTCATTCGGCGGCGCTCGCCACCATCGTGCCGCTCGCGCTCACCGGCCGCGAAGAGTTCGACGTCTCGCTGCCGGCGGACGCGGCGGGCAGACGGCGGCGCGTGCTGGCAAGCCGGGTCTCACCCGGATGGTTCGCGACGCTCCGCATCCCCCTGCTCGCCGGCCGCGACTTCACGTGGGAGGACCGCCGCGGCGCGCTCCCGGTGGCCATCGTGAACGACACGCTGGCCAGGCAGTTCTGGAACGGCGCGGCGCTCGGGCAGCTGGTGCGCTACGGGAGCCGCACGCTCGAAGTAGTCGGGGTGGTCAGAGACAGCAAGTACCGCACGCTCGGCGAAGCGCCGGCGCCCGTCATCTACCTGCCGATCCGGCAGCAATACAGCCACTTCGTCACGATGCATGTCCGCACGTCGGACCCGCGCGGCACGGCGGCGTTGATGGCGAGCGAGCTCGGCCGCCTGTGGTCCGGCGCAGAAGTCCAGATCGAGTCCATGAGCGACGCCGTCGCCGTCGCTGTTCTGCCGGCGAGGATAGGCGCGCTGGTCACCGGCGGGTTCGGCGCTCTCGCGGTCGCGCTCGCGGCTTTCGGCGTCTACGGGCTGGTCTCGTTCACCGTCGTCCAGCGCGCGCGAGAGATCGGCATCCGGCGCGCGGTGGGGGCGACCGCCGCAGACGTCCTTCGCCTCGTGCTGCGCCAGCATGCGGGAGTCATCGGTGCTGGGCTGACGGTCGGCGTCGCCGCCGGTGCGCTGGGCGGTACAGTGCTTCGATCGTTCCTGGCGGGTGTGGGCCCCGCGGATCCGCCCGCGCTGGCCGCCGCGGTCGTCGTCGTCGCAGGTTCGGCCTTCGCGGCAACTGTTGCGCCGGCGCTGCGCGCCGCGCGCCTCGATCCCATGGCGGTGCTGCGCGACGGCTAGATCACCCGCCGCTCGCGTCCCGTTAAACTGGGACGCAGGTGCTTCAATCGCGGCTCGAGGCGCAGCGCGCGGCGTTCGCGCGCGGCGCGCCGGACTACACGGCGCGGATGCGCGCACTGGCGTCTCTGCGCGACGCGCTGCACGCTCATCAGGACGAACTGGCGCGGGCGGTGTGGGACGACTTCGGCGGACGCGCCCGCGAAGAGACGCTCGCGCTCGAGCTGTTTCCTCTGTTCGACCAGATCAGGCACGCACGGCGCCACTTGAAAGAGTGGATGACGCGCCGCCGGGTGCGCTCGTCCTGGTTCCTGCTGCCGAGCCGCGCCTTCTACTTCTACCAGCCGCTCGGCGTCGTCGGCGTGATCGGCGCATGGAATTACCAGCTGCTCCTCACGCTCGGGCCCCTCGTCGATGCGCTCGCCGCCGGCAATCACGTCATGGTCAAGCCGTCCGAGATCACGCCGCGTTCCGCAGACGTGATCGCACGCATTCTGGCCGGCACTTTCCCGCCCGAATACATCACGTGTGTCACCGGCGGTCCGGACGTGGCGGCGGCGTTCTCGGCATTGCCGTTCGATCACCTGTTCTTCACGGGATCGACCCGCATCGGCCGGAAGGTGATGCAGGCCGCGGCCGTGAACCTCACGCCGGTCACGCTGGAGCTGGGGGGCAAATCCCCGGCGATCGTTCACGAGAGCTATCCACTCGGTCTGGCCACCGAGCGCATCGTGTCGGCGAAGCTGTACAACGCCGGGCAGACGTGTGTCGCGCCGGATTACGTGATGCTGCCCGAAGGGAGCGAAGCGGCATTCGAGTCGCACGCGCGCCGGACGGCGACGGCTCTGTATCCGCGCATCGCCGGCAACCCTGACTACACGCGGATCGTGAATCAACGGCACTTCGAACGTCTGCGCGGCGCAATCGCCGACGCGGCGGCGAAAGGCGCACGCGTGGTGCCGCTTGGGGAGAATACCGCTTCGCCCGACGACCGTGCGCTGCCGCTGACGCTGATCTTCTCGCCGACCGATGCGATGGCGGCGATGCAGGAAGAGCTGTTCGGCCCGGTTCTGCCCGTCGTGCCCTACCGCACGCTCGACGACGCGATTGCGTTCGTGAACGCGCGCCCGCATCCGCTCGCGCTCTACTACTTCGACGAGGATGCGCACCGGCAGGACGAGGTCTTGAGGCGCGCGATATCCGGCGGCGTCACCATCAACGACTGTGTCTACCATCTCGGGCAGCACAATCTTCCTTTCGGCGGCGTCGGCGCCAGCGGCATGGGGCAGTACCACGGGTTCGACGGCTTCGTGACGTTCTCGAAGAAGCGCGGGGTGATGATTCAGCCGCGGCGCGCGGCGACCGGCGCCTTCCGGCCGCCCTGGGCGCGGCGGCGGCGGCTTCTCGACGCGATCCTCTGGCTGGCGCGCCGGTAAAAAAAGGGCCGCCGGGCCGCCGGCGGGTGTCGGGTTTCCCCGTCCGTTTGCGTTTATGACTGACATGGCGACCTTTTCTCACGCGAAAACCGGCGCGCCGGCGGCTGCCGTGCCGTATGATCCCATTCCGGTAACTGACGGACGAAGTTGGACTTCCGGCCGGCGCCCGGAAAAGGCCCGGGTGCTCCATCCGGTTATGGATCAACGGACCCTCACCACGCTCTTCGAGTCGGCGGAACGGGGGGATGCCGCGGCATCCGAGACCCTGTTTGCCGCGCTGTATACCGAGCTGCACCGGCTTGCCCGCCGGGAGCTCGGCCGGCGGGGCGGCCAGGTGACCCTGAGCGCCACGACGCTGCTGCACGAGGCCTATATAAAGATGTCCGACCGCGACGACGTCGCGTTCCCGGACCGGCCGCGGTTCATGGCGTACGCGGCGCGGGTGATGCGCGGGTTGATCATCGATCACGTCCGGCGGCGCCACGCGCGGAAGCGCGGCGGGATGTTCGAGATCACGGCACTGCAGACGACGGTCGCAGACCAGATGGCGGATGAACAGGAGCTGCAGCGGATCAGCGACGCCCTCGACGAGCTGGCGACGGTCGACGCCACTCTCGCCGAGACGGTGGACCTGAAGTTCTTCTGCGGGTTTTCGTTCGCGGAGATCGCGGCGATGCGCAACCTGTCCGAACGGACCATCCAGCGGCAGTGGGAGAAGGCGCGGCTGTATCTGCATCGGGCGATCGGCGATACGGCACAGGGCCTCGGACGCTGATGTCGATTCTCTCCGCCGATCGCTGGCGCGCGTTGAGCCCGTACCTGGATCGCGCCCTCGATCTGACGGACGAGGAGCGCGAGCCGTGGCTCGACACGGTGCGCCGCGACGATCCCGCGCTGGCAGCCGACCTGCAGAGTCTGCTGGCCGAGCGGGATGCGATCCACGACTCCGGGTTCCTCGAAGGGCCCGCGGTGATGGTCGATCCGGCGGTATCCCTCGCCGGCCTGCGTGTCGGCGCCTACACCCTGGTGTCGCCGATCGGCCGCGGCGGCATGGGCACCGTCTGGCTGGCGGAACGCAGCGACGGCCTGTTCACACGCAAGGCCGCGGTCAAGCTGCTCAACGCCGCGCTGATGGGCCGCGGCGGCGAGGAGCGCTTCAAGCAGGAAGGCACTCTTCTCGCCCGCCTGACGCACCCGCACATCGCGCACCTGCTGGACGCCGGCGTCACCGGCACCGGTCAGCCATACCTGGTGCTCGAGCTCGTCGACGGCCAGCACATCGACCGGTACTGCCACGCGCACGCGCTCGGCGTCGAGGCGCGCCTGCGCCTGTTCCTCGATGTGCTCGAGGCGGTGGCGCACGCGCACGCCAACCTGATCGTTCACCGCGACCTCAAACCGTCGAACGTGCTGGTGCGCGAGGACGGCGTGGTGAAGCTGCTGGACTTCGGGATCGCGAAGCTGCTGGACCACGAGCACGACGCTCCCGCGGTCGCGCTCACGGTCGACGGCGGACGCGCGCTCACGCCCGAGTACGCGGCGCCCGAGCAGCTGACCGGCGGCCCGATCACCACCGCCACCGACGTGCACGCGCTCGGTGTGCTGCTCTACGTGCTTCTCGGCGGGCCGAATCCGGCCGCCGGCACGAGCGGATCCGCCGCCGAATTGATCAAGGTCATCGTCGAGACGGATGCGCCGCGGCTCTCGGACGTCGCGCCGAACGGCAAGAGCCTGCGCGGCGATCTCGACAACATCGTCGCGAAGGCGCTCAAGAAGCGTCCGGAGGAGCGCTACCCGTCCGTCACCGCGTTTGCGGACGATCTGCGGCGCTACCTGAATCGCGAGCCGGTCAGCGCCAGGGCCGATACGCTCGTCTACCGCACGACCAAGTTCGTTCAGCGGCGATCGGGGGCGGTCGCGACCGCCGCCGCTGTCGTGCTGCTCGTGGGATCGCTGATCGGCATCTACACCGCCCGGCTCGCCGCCGAGAGGGATCGCGCGCGGCTCGAGGCGGACAAGTCGGCGAAGATGAGCGAGCTGCTCACCAGCCTGCTGACCGGCGCCGATCCCTATCCGACGCGGGACCGCGAGCCGACGGTGCGGAACATCCTGGATGCCGGCGCCGAGCGGGTGCAGAACGAGCTCGGCGGTCAGCCCGAACTGAAAGCCGAGATGCTGACGGTGATCGGCCGGGTATATGCGCGGCTCGGGCTGTACGACAAGGCGAAGCCGCTGCTCAGCGAGGCGCTCGCGCTCGGCCGGCGCGACCCCGCCGACACCCCCCGCCTGGCGCAGACGCTGAACGACCTCGGCGTGCTCTCACGGGAGCAGCGCGACACCGACGGCGCCAGGGCGCTGCTCGAAGAGTCGCTGGCGATGCGCCGCCGTCTGTTCGGCGACGTGCACAAGGACGTCGCGGTGACGCTCGTGGAGCTCGGGCGCGTCTACGTCGACCGCGGACTGGGCGATCGGGCCGAACCGCTCTACCGCGAGTCGCTCGACATCCGCCGCAAGGTCTTCGGCGAGGTCCATCGCGAGACCGCGGTGAGCAAGTCGTCGCTCGGGCTCGTGCTGCTGAACCGCGGCGACCTCGCCGCCGCCGAACCGCTGCTGCGCGAGGTCCTGGACACCACCCGCAAAGTGCTGCCGGCGGACCATCCCAATGTCGCGGCGAGCTGGAACAGCATCGGCCTGCTGCTGCTGGAGAAGGGAGACTTCGCGGGCGCCGAACCGATGATCAGGCAGTCGCTCGCGATCCGCCGCAAGCAGTTCGGCGACCGGCACGTGGGCAACGTCCCGAGCCTGCACAACCTGTCCGTGTCCCTGCGCGAGCAGGGACGGCTCGATGAAGCGGCAGCCGTGCTCAACGACGCGATCGCCTTCACTCGCGAGAGTCTCGGCGACGACAACCCGGGGCTCGGACGGCTGCACTTCCAGCTTGGCCGCGTGCATCTCGCCCGCAAGGACTGGACGACGGCGGAACATCTGCTGCGCGATGCCTTGACCCGCCAGCAGCGGACGCTGCCGGCGGACGACTGGCGCACCGCCGCCACCAGGAGCGCGCTCGGCGCCGCGCTGACGCCGCTCGGGAGGTACGACGAAGCGGCGCGCCTGCTCGAGGAAGCCGCGCGCGTCCTGAAGGACGTCCCCGGCCGGCAGGGCCGCGAAGCCGCCGCCGCCCGCGCCCGTCTCGCGGCGCTGGATCGCGCCCGCGCCGCCGGCCGCTGATTCTCCGCGTCGTCTTTCTCCCCGGCATTTCGTTTCTTCCTGTAGACGGCCACCTCACGGCCGTCGCTGAGGAGAAACGACATGACCAGCACGACGGCATCCGCGGTTCAACCGCACAACGAACGGCCGGCCGCGGTGTGGAGCTCGGGAGGCCGGCTCTACGAGGAGATCAGCCGCGGCATCGCTGACTCGATCGAGCACTGCGTCCTGCGCCTCGACCCGAAGCCCGGCGAACGCGTTCTCGATCTCTCCACCGGCACCGGCTGGACGTCGCGCGTCGTGGCGCGGCGCGGCGCCGCGGTCGTTGGCGTCGACATCGCCGCCGATCTGCTCGACGCGGCGAAAGCGGCCGCCGCGCGCGAGAAGCTGACCATCGAATACCGGCTCGGCGACGCCGAGTCCCTGCCCTTCGAAGACGGCGCCTTCGACGCCGTCATCTCCACCGTCGGCGTGATGTTCGCGTCGACGCAGGAGGCGGCCGCCGCCGAACTGGCGCGCGTGTGCCGCAAGGGGGGGCGCATCGCGCTGACGACGTGGACGCCCGACGGCAACGTCTTCGGCATGTTCAGCGTGATGAGGCGTTACATGCCCGCGCCGCCGTCGCCGGCCCCGCGCTCGCCGTTCGAGTGGGGCCGCGCCGAGCGCGTCCGCGAACTGCTCGGCGGCGCGTTCGATCTCCGCTTCGAGCGCGCGACGTCGTTCTATCGCGAGCCGAGCGCGGAGGCGGCGTGGGAGACGTTCTCCGCCGGCTACGGACCGACCAAGACGCTGGCGATGAGCCTGGATCCCGGTCGACTGGCGGAGCTCCGCCGCGACTTCATCGCGTTTCATACAACCTTCGCGACGGAACTCGGGATCTGCGTTCCGCGCGAGTATCTGCTGACCGTAGGTGTCCGATGAAAACTGCACTGATTCGTTACGTGACGTCCGCATTCATGCTGCTCTCGATCGTGATCGGTTCCGCGTCGGCGCAATCGGCGCCGGCGCTGGAAGTGCCGCCGATGCCCGATACGCTGCAGGTCCCGGCCGGCAACACGCTGTTCTTCGGCGCACGCGCCGCCGGCACGCAGAACTACGTCTGCCTGCCGATCGCGAAGCGTCAGGTCGGGTGGCGCTTCCTCGGACCGCAGGCGACGTTGTTCGCCGACGGCACGTCGGGCGCGCCGCAGCAGGCGACGACCCACTTCCTGAGCGTGAATCCGCTCGAGGCGCTGGCGCGTCCGACGTGGCAGCACTCGATCGACACGAGCAGGGTCTGGGCGCGCGTGCGCACGCCGTCCACGGATCCGCTCTACGTCGCCCCGGGGGCGATCCCGTGGCTGCTGCTCGAGACCGTCGGCACCGAGGCTGGACCCGACGGCGGCGCCTTCCTGGCGCAGACCACGTTCATCCAGCGCCTCAACACGTCGGGCGGCGTCGCGCCGTCGAGCGGCTGCACCAACGACGACGACGTCGGAAAGGTCGCGCTGGTGCCGTACACGACCGACTACTTCTTCTACCGGAAGTCCCAGGACTGATAGCGCCTTTCATACAGGAGTTCATGCGATGAAGGTTCGGACGCGGTCACCGACTGGGCGCTGATCGTGCAGCAATCGATTCACAACGCCGGCGCGCCGCGCAGCGCCGGCACGTCCGAGATCCTCCACACGACCGTCATGCTGGCCATGTACGACGTGGTGATCGCCATCGAGGGCGGGTTCGAGCCCTACGCGGCGCGGATTCAGGCGCCGGCCGGCGCCGACGCAGGGGCGGCGGCGGCGACTGCCGCGTATCGCACGGCGCGGGCGCGCGTCGCGGCGTCGCAGGTCGCGTTCCTCGACGGCCAATACGCCGGCTACATGGCGGCCATCGCGGACGGTCCGGCGAAGAGCGCCGGCGTGCAGGCCGGCGAGCAGGCGGCGGCGGCAGTCCTGGCGCTGCGCGCGAACGACAACTTCGGCACCGTCGTGCTCTTCGAATGCAGCGGCATTCCGGTCGCCGTTGGCGAGTTCGAGCCGGACGCGGGCTGTCCGGCGACGCCGGCGGCTCCGCAGCCGGTGGACGTCAAGGTGGGCCGCATCCTGCCGTTCACGTTCGCCGATGCCGCCGCCTTTCGCCCGGCCGGTCCCGATCCGTTGACCTCGAGCGCCTTTGCGGAGGACTTCAACGAGACGCGCGAGTACGGCCGGATCGACAGCACGGTGCGGACCGCCGAACAGACCGACGTGGCCTACTTCTGGGCGGAGAACCCCTACGTGCACTGGAACCGCAACCTGGTGCGGCTGGCGATCGCCAGCGGGCTGAGCCTGCGTGACGCCGCACGGTTCTTCGCGCTCGTGCACACCAGCGCGGCCGACTCCATCATTGCCGGCTTCGAAGCCAAGTACTTCTTCCGCGCGTGGCGGCCGCGCACGGCAATTCCCCGCGCCGACAGCGACGGCAATCCGGATACGGACGCAGATCCCGCCTGGAAGCCGCTGCTGAGCGTGAATCATCCCGAGTATCCGTCCGGACACGGGTTCTGGTCGACGGCGGTGCTGGAGGCCGTCAACGCGTTCTTCGGCTCGAACCGCGTCACCTGGACGCTGGCGACGTCGAAGACGGCAGTGCCGCAGGTCGTGCGGACGGAGCGCACCTTCGACCGGCTCAACGCCATCCTGCTCGACGTGACCAACGCGCGGGTGTGGGCCGGCCTGCACTGGCGCCATTCGATGCGCCACGGCGCGCAGATCGGCCGCCACGTCGCGGCGCACGTCTCGCGCAACTTCTTCCGTCCGGTTCAGTAAAGGATCGACGGAGCCGCCGCGAGCCGTTCCCCCGACGGCGCGCGGCGGCAGCTCGTCCGTCGTTCTTGCACCGTCCCGCCGCCATTCGCGATAATCTCGACCGCTGCGGCGGCAACCCAATTCAGCCTGAACCGTCATGCGACACGTGGTCTATGGCTGCGCGATGAGCCTCGACGGCTTCATCGCCGGACCGAACGGTGAGTACGACTGGATCGTGATGGATCCCGACATCGACTTCGCCGCCCTCATGGCGCGGTTCGATACGTTCCTGATCGGCCGCAGGACATTCGAGGCGATGCGGCGCATGGGAGACGCGGCGCCCCCGGCGCCGGGCGTGCGCAGCATCGTCTTCTCGCGAACGCTTCGCGCCGAGGATTGCCCGCTCGCGACGCTCAGCGACGACGCGGAAACGATGGTGCGGCGCCTGCGCACCGAGCCCGGCAGGGACATCGCGCTCTTCGGAGGGGGCGACCTGTTTCGCAGCCTGCTTCGCGCCGGCCTGGTGGACGAAGTGAGCGTCGCGGTGGTGCCGGTGCTGCTCGGCGCGGGCGTCCCGTTCCTGCCTTCTCCGGCCAGCGGCGCGAAGCTCGAACTGACGAAGCACCGCGTCTACGAGAAGAGCGGCATCGTGGCGCTCGACTACAGGATCGCC